>PKSW01000029.1 GCA_002869465.1 Marinilabiliales bacterium | reverse complement strand
GGTTGATAATATCGCTGGTTTATCAAGTCATGATATGCTGAACATGCAAATGTCTTATTTTAAAAAGGCTTTGCAAAGTGCCATTAGCAACGATTACACGAAAGTAACTTTTATCCATGGCGTTGGCAATGGCGTGCTCAAATCTGCTATTATTAAAGAACTTGATGATTACGAAGGTATCGAAAACCGAATGGCTTCCATTAGCAAATTCGGTGTTGGTGCCATTGATATTTTAATAAAAGATAAATAATTAAACTACATACAATGAATCGATTTTTTAATATAATTTTCTCCATGCAAACCATGGGTTTTTTATTACTCGTATTTGCAGCCTCAATTGGGACAGCCACATTTATTGAAAATGATTTTGGAACCGAAGCAGCAAAAGCAGTTGTTTATAACACTACATGGTTCAACATTCTGATGCTGTTGCTGGCCATAAACCTGGTGGCTAATATTTTTATCTACAAGCTTTACAAACCGAAAAAATTCACTATATTTCTTTTTCACTTCGCTTTTCTGGTCATCCTTCTGGGATCTGCCATAACGCGATTTGTGAGCTATGAAGGCATGATGCATATACGTGAAGGCAGTTCATCCAACAGTATGACATCAGATCAAACCTATGTTGACATCACGATCACTGACGGTAATGATACGGTTTATGATTCGGAAGCTGCAAGACTAACTATTTTAACACCTGAAGCCTATAGCTCATCTGTTAATTTCAAGAATAGCAAGTACACATTCAAAGCGGTTGATTACATTCCAAATGCCCAGGAAATTATTACAGAAATAGATGGAGATGGTGATCCTTATATTGTTGTTGTTGTCTCTCTTGGTTCGGGACGCCAAACGAATTACTACAGGTACAATACTTCGGGTAATATTGGGATGAATGTGCTGAACTTTGGCAGCGAATTTATGGACAATGCATTCAACATTAAAATCGAAAATGAAACTCTTTTAATGCACGCAGCCGATACCATCTTCACAATGGCCATGATGGGCGGCGTTAACGACACACTTTTACCAGGCCAATGGCATCCATTTGAACAGCGAAATTTATATAAAATCAACAATGCCAGTCTTGTATTAACGAGTTTTTATAAAAATGGCGGGATCGATTACGTGAGGTATGATGGAAACGATATGAGTTTTAAAGATGCCATTGTTGTTGAAGCAAACTCTGATGGCGAAACAAAAAGAATCGCCTTGCGAGGTGGCAAAGGATATACAGGTGAAACAGAGACAACAGATCTCAATGGTGCAAAAATCCAGATGAAATATGGCGCCAAACGAATCTATTTGCCGTTTTCACTCAAATTAATTGATTTTCAACTGGAGAGATACCCGGGTTCAAACAGCCCGTCGTCATTTGCGAGCGAGGTTGTTTTGATCGATAAAGAAGAAGGTTTGGAAATGCCTTACCGCATTTACATGAACCATGTACTGAATTATAAAGGCTACCGGTTCTTCCAGTCTTCATACGATAAAGATGAACTCGGTACCGTACTTTCTGTTAACCACGATTATTGGGGAACGTTTTTTACTTATGTCGGATATTTTTTAATGTCTTTAGGTATGTTTTTAACCCTGTTCAATAAAAATTCGAGGTTTGCCGGTCTCGGGAAACTCATTAAAAGAAAAAACAATGGTATGAAAGCCGGAGTGGTTACACTTTTAATTTCCTTGCTTTTAATATCTCCCGATATATTATCGCAACACAATCATGCGCCCGGCGAAGTCCACCCTGTTGACCAGGAGCAAGCTGAAAAATTCGGAAAATTACTCACCCAGGCTCATGACGGACGATTGAAACCAGTGAGTACACTGGCAAGTGAGTTAGTTAGAAAAGTTTCAAGGAAAAGCAAAATTGAAGGAATGATTCCCGAACAGGTTGTACTGGGGATGCTAAGCAACCCATTCGAGTGGCAATCAGTTCCTATGATTAAAGTAAAGCATCCTGATGTGAAAAAATTATTGGGTGTTGAAGATAACCTGGCTGCTTATATTGATTTTATTAACCTGGATCAGGGCACCTACAAACTGAGCGAGTTTGTTTCAGCTGCGTATAACAAAAAGCCTGCAAAAAGGGATATGTTTGATAAAGATATTATTGCCGTTGACGAACGACTGAATATTTGTTATATGCTGTATAATGGGCAGTTGATAAACATTTTACCCAATCCAACCGATTCACACGCAAGCTGGTATGATACAAAACCTGTTGTAAGAAATGTGCCGGCCGAAGACTCAGCTTTTCTGGTACAGATTATTCCAAGTTACCTGGACGCTATCAATACCGGAAATACCCAACTCGCTGATGAATTAGTTACAGGTATCTCGAACTACCAGAAAAAATACGGAGCCGAGATCATGCCGTCACAAACAAAAATTAAAATGGAACTCAGCTATAACCGGATGAATATTTTCCAGAATCTGAGTAAATTATACCTTGTATTGGGATTGATCATGATCATCCTGTCGTTTATTGAGATCTTCAGACAATCGAAGATTCTGAAATATATCATTAAAGTATTTGTTGTATTGATCATCATTGGATTCATTTATCAAACAGCAGGATTGGCTATGCGCTGGTACATTTCAGGTCATGCCCCCTGGAGCGATGGTTATGAATCATTGATTTATATCGCATGGGTAACTTTACTGGCCGGACTCGTGTTTTCGAACAAATCAAACATGACGATTGCTGCCACCACCTTTTTAACTTCCATTATTCTGATGGTTGCACATTTAAGCTGGATGGACCCGGAAATAACCAACCTGGTACCCGTGCTTAAATCATACTGGCTAACCATACATGTATCTATCATTACGGCCAGTTATGGATTCCTTGCACTTAGTGCGCTATTGGGATTGATGAACCTGATATTGATGATTCTCCAGAACAAGAAAAATGTTGAGACCATCAATCAACGAATAACAAATCTGACCGCAATTAATGAGAGGTCGATAATGGTTGGCCTCTATATGCTCACCATAGGTACTTTCCTTGGTGGTGTATGGGCGAATGAAAGCTGGGGCAGATACTGGGGCTGGGACCCAAAAGAAACTTGGGCCTTGGTAAGTGTACTAATCTATGCATTTATCGCGCATATGAGTTCTATTCCCGGTTTAAAAGATAAATTCTCGTTCAACTTTGCATCATTGATAAGCTACGGTTCAATTCTGATGACTTATTTTGGTGTGAATTACTATTTGTCTGGCTTGCATTCGTATGCCGCTGGCGATCCGGTTCCAATACCAACATTTGTGTATTATATGGTGGCCACGGTTTTTGTTGTTTCTATATGGGCATACTTTAACAACAGGCGTTTTGTTAATCAATCGACATAGCCCTCTTTTGTTAAACTATAGTTAATGATTGTATTGAACGGTGTTTTTAAAGCACGTTCAGATATTTTTGTCTCATGAAATTGTTTAAATTCATTATACTGTCGTTCTTTTTAGGAACGTTGATCGCTGATGCCACAGCGCAAGAGGTACCTGTTTACAATTTCAGGCAACTGGAACCCCTGCTGAATAAAAGAAATGATACAACTTATGTGATTAATTTCTGGGCCACCTGGTGTAAACCATGTGTAAAGGAAATGCCCGACCTGATGAAAACCAATCAGAAATTCAAAAACGGGAAGTTTAAAATGATTCTCGTAAGCATGGATTTCGACATACATCTGCAGACCAAGGTTATCCCGTTCATAAATGAACAAAATATTGAAGCAGATGTTATATTACTGAACGACAGCAAGCAACATGAATGGATTAACATGGTGAACGAAGCGTGGACAGGCGCTATACCGATCACCATCATCTATAACAAAGATTTCTATTTTTTCAGGGAAGGAGAAATCACTTTTAGTGAATTAAACGAACTCATTACAAAAAATTTAAAACAATGAAAAGATCTTTTTTAATACTTTTTTTATCTATTCTCTCATTTTCATACATATATGCTGATAGCTACCAGGTAGGCGACAAAGCAGCTGATTTTAGTCTCAAAAATGTTGATGGCACCATGGTTAGCATGAGCGATTTTAAAGACGCAAACGGCATCATTGTTATTTTTACCTGCAATCATTGCCCCTACTCCGTTCTGTATGAAGACCGGATTATTGAACTTGACCGGAAATACAAAATAAAAGGATATCCTGTTGTTGCTATCAATCCGAATGATCCGGTAAAGCAACCTGAAGATTCGTACGATAAGATGATCATAAGAGCTAATGAGAAAGGATTTACCTTTCCTTACTTATGGGATAATGGCCAGCAGGTTACAGAAGCATATGGAGCATCACGCACACCCCATGTATTTCTATTGGAAAAAGTTGATTCAGAATACTTTGTCCGCTATATTGGTGCCATTGACGACAACTCCAAATCACCAGCAGATGTAGAGGAAAAGTTTGTTGAGAATGCCATTGATGCACTGATTGATGGTGAAAAACCTGATCCGGATTTTACAAAAGCAATTGGTTGCACCATAAAATGGGCTGACTAATCCAAACAGATATAGAGGAGGAAATTGAATGATTACCTCGTCACAACTATTAGTTATAGCCAAATAACATGGTGTATATAATCAGGATAACAATGAAAAGGCCAGTGAACAAAAATGCATAACCGAATGGTTTCACGTATTTTTCCATTTTACCTTTTTTATCTTTCTTTACAATTACCTTTTTCAATTTACCTGATTTCTTCAGCTCTTCATATTCACGTGGTCTGTCGTGTTTGAATTCTTCGTAAGGAACAGTTCCGGTAAATATAACGGTGTCCATTGGGAATGCATCAGGACGAAGGTGTGTGTTGAAAAAGTGGATTGTAAATATAAATCCCACTGCCAGCAATGCCTCATCACTATGGATGATCATAGCCACGTTGATGAGCCAACCTGGAAAAACCTGTGTAAAGAATTCAGGAAACCAGAGAATTAAACCCGAGAAACCTATAACTGCAACACCCCAGAAAACAGCGAAATAATCAAATTTTTCCCAGTAAGTCCACCTGCCATAATTAGGACGAGGTCCCCTTCCAAAAAACCATTTTAATGTAGCCCAGAAATCGACTAAATCCTGCTTATTGAACATCAATGAATTTTTTCCGAAAATGAACTGACCAATCGGGATTTTGCGCTTTATCTTTAACCTTGTTAATGAAACCACGTGGAAAATAAAATATCCAAAAGTGATAATGGCTGCAAACCTGTGGATATTGCCAGCTGCATGAACCCCACCCAAGAAATCAGCAAGCGTACTTGCCCATGGCATGCCGGCAAACTTAAGCATCATACCTGTTAGTGCCAGCAATAAGAAACTGATAATCACAAAAAGGTGTGTCATCCTTTGGCCCGTGTTAAAACGTTTAATGTAATACTTAGGTCCTGCAGCTTCACGATGTTTTCTCTTTTGCCTGATTCCCTGTATTGAGCGGGGCAACCAAAGTAAAAGATGCAATCCAAAGAATCCAAAAACGCCGATCAATAAAAAGGTCATGCCCCAGAAGGTGTAATATAGAATGGGGTATTTGGTCTTATCGTGGTGTGTGGCATGCGTTAAATAACCCGTGAATCTTGCATTTGCATCAGGGTGACACTGTTTACAGGTTTCTACGATATTTTGTGAACTAATGGATGATTTCGGGTTGCTTGATCTAAAAATACTGTGTGCTCCATGGCAATCAGAACATTTTGCTGATTGAAGATAACCTAGTGTATAGGCTTTGCCATGATAAGTTTCCAGGTAGGTCTCAGAGAGATCTTCATGACAAGTACCACATTGGTGTGTCACCTCATTCATAAATTTATCCTTGCTGATATCAGAAATAAAATGTGCTGAATGGCAATCAGCACAAGTAGGATACTTTTTATCATCATCATCACTGTTGATTCCATGATCGCTGGCAATATATTCGTCGTAGATACCTTTATGGCAGCTGGCACAGGTTGCCGGGATATTTTTGGGATTTACTGATGATCTTTCATCCGATTCTTTTAACTCAAAATGCGTGGTATGACAATCTGTACAAACAGCACTGGGCAATAATCCCTTTTCTGTTAATCCTTTTCCATGCACCGTCTGAGAATAATCCATAAACGCGTTGGTTTCTTTTAATTCAGTTGATTGACTTGCTTGCCCATTTTCATTATGACATCTACCACAAAGTGTTGGAATAGCCGTTCTGTAAACTGGAGAAGTATCATCATATCGAGACTTTGTTTTATGCGTTCCGTGGCAATCGGTGCAATAAGGTGCATTTTTATCTTTCCTAAAGTATGCCTGCCCATGTCCACTCATATTATATACATTTGACACTTCTGCATGGCAATTGGAACAATCAACTTTAGAGGCAGTTTCGCATGGTCTTTTTAAATGCGTTGAAACATCCGAGTGGCATTTTACACATGGAATATTTTTATGTACCGACATGGCAATGTCTGCTTTATCAACCGTAAGAGAAATGACCGAATCATTTACTACCTTGTGAACATCAGTTTCGGCATGGCATTTCAGGCAGGCACGGTCAGAGATAGTGGTAACTATATTCTGGACATTTTCTTTATGTGGCGGGTGGCAATCCGTGCAGGCCGGAATGGCTCCGGGTTCTTTTTCCCAAAGCTCTTTTTTAATTACCTTGGTATGCACTTCTTCTATTTCTGCATGGCACTTCATACATGTCTTGGCAATATTTTTAACAGAAATGGAAGAATTAATGCTTGTATGTGGCAGTACCAGGTGATTTCCATGGCAATCGTTACAGGTGGCACTAACAATCAGTCCCTTTTTAAAAAGGCCTTCACCATGTATACCTTGGCTGTAATTTTCAAGTATATTATGCTCGCTGATATTATAAGTTCTGGCTACCGGTGCACCTTCCCTGTGGCATTTTCCACATAATATGGGAATATTCATTTTATAGGTGCGCGACTTTGGAGATGATTTCGATAAAATATCATGGGTGCCGTGGCACTCCTTACAATCGGGGGCGTAAAGGGCATTGAGCCTCAAAGCCTGTCCATGAATTCCGGAATCAAATCTTTCCTGGGCTATATCATGGCAAAAACCGCATTCAACTGGTGGTAAATTTTCCGCATGTGGAAAATCGTCTGCACCCGCTTCGGGATGGCATGAAGAACATTCTACATCTTTATGCACTGAATTTTTCAGAATATTGGTATTGACAAACATAGATACGGTTCTGCCCCGTCTTTCAGTTGTTAGTTCAGCGTCCTCGTGACACATCATACAATCTTCATCCGATTGCGAATAAGCAGGATTGATGCTGTAAGCCAGCAACATAAAAAAGATGATATTTTTAAGGCCAGTGTTTTTTATGATATTTCTCATAATTTTATTTCAAATCTTTTTTAAAAATATTCAAAAAACGCACGTATGTATCCTTGTTACTGCAATTTAAAAAGAATCTAAAGAACTACATACGTATATATTTTAAGTAGTTTTAAATGAATATTTCTTAACATTGTGCCAACGTTCCTGCAGATACTGATAATATTCGATAATTGGTTTAATTATTGTATTATATAGTTTCAGAGTTTCAAGAAATTAATTAATTTTGTTCTAACCATTAAAATAAAGATTATGTCAAGTAAAAGTTTAATTTTCATGATGAGCCTGCTTTTTTTCGCAGGCAGCACATTAATTGCTCAGGAATATGATTATATCGGAGCAGCAAAATGTAAAATGTGCCATAATAAGGCAGCTACCGGTCAGCAATATAAAATCTGGTCAGAAGGCCCCCATGCCAATGCGATGAATACACTAAGTGGTGATCAGGCTAAGGCCATTGCTGCAGAGCGTGGTATTGCTGATCCAGCTACCGATGCCAGTTGTATCAAATGTCATTCAACAGCAGGAGGTACTGACGAAGCATTCCACGCAGGATTAAAAATGGATGAAGGGGTATCATGCGAAACATGTCATGGACCTGGAAGCGGTTACAAATCCAATTCGATAATGAAAAGTAGGGAAAAATCCATAGAAAACGGTTTGATCATCCCTGACGAGAATCTTTGCAGAACATGTCATAATGAAGAAAGTCCTACTTTCAAAGGATTTAATTATGAAGAAGCACTAAAGCAGATTGCGCATCCAAATCCTGCCGCTGAATAGAAATACCGGGATTAAAGAAACAGAGGTTACATTGCCATGCAGTGTAACCTTTTTTTATCTGCCTAGCTAAAATTCATTATCACTTTATTTTAATATATTTTTTGAATGAAAACAGTTCTCATAACTGGCTCAACGGATGGCATAGGAAAACAAACAGCCCTTGAATTAGCCATAAAAGGATACCGGGTTTTAGTTCATGGTAAAAATCATTTGTCAGGATTAAAAACCGTTGAACATATAAAACGATTGTCAAATAATCCTGAGATATTCTATTATAATGCTGATCTGACAGATTTAGATGAAGTACACAAACTGGCTGAAAATATAAAACTCGACTTTTCCATCCTGGATGTCATTATAAACAATGCGGGCGTAATTGAAAACGAAAAGATAATATTACCAAACGGTATTGAAAAAACTTTTATGGTAAATCATCTTGCTCACTTCTTACTGACAATTCAACTACTGGAAACCTTGAGTACATCAGATGATGGCAGGATTGTAAATGTAAGTTCACAGGCGCAAGCCGGAACCATTGACTTTGATAACCTGAACGGCGAAAAATACTATGATGCCTACAATGCTTATGCGCTTTCAAAACTTGCAAATGTGCTGTACACTTATAAACTGGCCAGGGAACTGACCACAACAACTGTTAATTGCCTGCATCCCGGGGTGATTGCTACGAAATTATTGCACAAAGGATGGGGAAGTGGCGGCGCATC
>PKSW01000287.1 GCA_002869465.1 Marinilabiliales bacterium | reverse complement strand
CCTTACCTCGTCTGCGATTTCCTTGGAAAAGAGGGAACGGCTGATAAGACCTATGTTCAAGGAGTTATCCGGGCCATACTTGAGCGAAAATATGGAAATTATTGTCCGGAAAAATATGTCAAAAAGGTGGTTGATTCTGTAATTGATGACCCGGTGATATTGAGAAAGCCAAAATACGTTCGGGCCAGAGCCAAGAATATTGAAGCTTTAGATACAGAAGGCGTTAAAAACAAGATATTTCTTGTTATAAATGACCAGCATGCTATACACCATGTGCAGGACAGGGGCTATGTTGAATCACCTGTCAGGATCAATTCCATAATGAAGGAAATTGAACCGACAGGCATGTTTGTGCAAAAAACACCGGAGAAATATTCAGAGAAGCATATTGCAGGTATTCACGATAAAGGGTATCTGAAATACTTCAAGCGGGTATGCGAAACCCTTCCGCCCGGGAAATCAATTTATCCATATGTATTCCCCATAAGGAATGCCTCACGGCCACCTGTGGATGATTCGGTATTGGCGGGTTATTATTGCATTGATACATTCACACCTCTCAACCTGAATGCTTACAAGGCAGCAAAACGTGCCGTTGACTGCGCGTTAACCTGTGCCGACAGCCTGCTGGAAGGCTATAAAATTGCCTATGCATTAGTGCGTCCTCCGGGGCATCATGCCGAAACCCGAGTGTTTGGAGGATTTTGTTACTTCAATTCAAATGCCATTGCGGCCAATTACCTTTCAAGATACGGCAGGGTAGCTATTCTAGATATTGATTATCATCACGGAAACGGACAACAGGAAATTTTCTATGAGCGAAATGATATATTAACAATATCAATACACGGACATCCATCATTTGCATATCCTTATTTTAGCGGTTATTCCGATGAAAAAGGTGCCAGTCCAGGTGAGGGATTCAATATAAATATACCACTCAAAGAAAAATTAAATGGTGAAGAATACAGAACAGCACTTGTGCGTGCATTGAAGGCCATTAAAAAATTCTCACCGGATTACCTTGTTATTGCCCTTGGTTTGGATACAGCTAAAAATGATCCGACAGGCACATGGAGCCTGCTGGCGAATGATTTCATGGAAAATGGCCGATTGATAGGAAGATTGGGTTTGCCGATACTCGTTGTGCAGGAAGGTGGTTATCGTAACCGGGTGTTGGGTATTAATGCAAAGAATTTTTTTAAAGGATTACACGCTGAAATGTACAAAAAATGATAAAAATAGGATTTACATATGATTTACGGTCAGCATACCTGGCGATGGGATATTCTGAGCTTGAAACTGCCGAATTTGACAGGGAAAGCACCATTGACGCTATCGAATCAACCCTTAACCAACTCGGTTATGAAACCGACAGAATAGGCCATATAAAACAACTGGTTGAAAGATTACAAAATGGCGACAGATGGGATATCGTTTTCAATATTTGTGAAGGTATGTATGGGATCGCCCGCGAAGCCCAGGTGCCGGCCCTGCTGGAAGCATATAACATTCCCTGCGTTTTTTCTTCACCACTGGTGATGGCACTGACACTGGATAAAGGAATGACCAAACGGGTAATCAGGGATGCAGGCATTGCCACACCCGAATTTTTTGTGGTAACAAAACAGGATGATATTAATAAAGTTGATTTGCCATTTCCACTTTTTGTGAAACCAGTTGCCGAAGGAACGGGAAAAGGAATCAGCGAAAAGTCCATCGTACAAAATAAAACGGAGTTGGCATCTGTTTGCCGGGATTTATTAAAGGCATATAAACAGCCCGTTCTCGTTGAAACATTCTTAAGTGGAAGGGAATTTACAGTTGGTATAACAGGTACGGGTGAAAAAGCCACAGCGGTTGGGTGTATGGAAATCGTACTTAAAGAACACGCTGAAAAAGGTGTTTACTCTTACGTGAATAAAGAAGAATGTGAAGATCTGATTGAATATGTGATCACCACCGGAGATGATAAGCAAAAATGTGAAAAACTGGCCCTGGAGGCGTATCGTATATTAAATTGTGAAGATGGGGGTCGGGTGGATATCAGGTATAGTCATGAAGGCAATCCCAGTTTTCTGGAGATCAATCCGCTTCCAGGCCTGCACCCTGAACATTCAGACTTACCGATTCTGTGCACCTTAAATGGCATTGCTTACCCCGAATTGATGAAAATGATCATGGATTCAGCCATTCAGAAAGTGCGTCAGAAAAAATAACTTGCTGATATGAAAATGAAAAAAGTCGTCATATTAATCAACGCCATTTCTACCATACCAACAGCAGATGAACTGGATGTGCTGACACAAGCTGATACGATTGAAACGGAATTGAAAGCATTTGGTTATCTGACCGAAAGATTGTTCATGGGACTTAATATGCAGCAGGTTTCGGAGCAATTGAAAAAAATAGATCCGGTATTTGTATTTAACCTGGTTGAAAGCCTGGATGGTTCGGGAAGGATGATCTATTTTGCACCTGCTTTGCTGGAGCATTTGCATATTCCGTTTACTGGAAGCAGTTCTGAAGCCTTTTTTGTCACGAGCAATAAAATGCTGGCCAAGAGCCTCATGTTAAAGAAAAATCTACCAACACCGGAATGGATTGAAGGTGATTTCTCCGATCGCTTAAAACCATCTGCCCTTTATATTGCAAAACCCGTTTGGGAAGACGCATCCGTAGGTATTTCGGATGCCAGTATTTTGAGAGGCGATAAAAGCACGGTGCAGGAATTTCTTGAAAAACATAATGATATGCCTTACTTCTTTGAAGAATTTATCGAAGGCAGGGAGTTTAATATTTCTGTTCTGGGAGGCCAGAATGGTCCTGAGGTATTGCCTATGGCTGAAATCGTGTTTGAGCAATATCCTGAAGGGAAACCTAAAATAGTTGGATATGAAGCTAAGTGGGACGAAAACTCTTTTGAATATCATCATACGGTGCGAAGTTTTGGGGTAGAAAAATCCGATCCCAAGTTGTCCCATAAAATGAAAAAGATTTGCATTGACAGTTGGAAACATTTCGGGATGAAAGGTTATACCCGGGTTGATTTCAGAGTGGATGGTGAAGGAAATCCATGGGTGCTCGAGATCAATGCCAATCCCTGCCTTTCTCCTGATGCAGGATTTTATGCAGCGACTTTGCAGGCAGGTTACTCATTCAAACAAGTTGTTGAACGTATTTGTGAAGACGTATGGAAATGAACCGTATAAAATTAAGAACCCAAGTTAAAACTTCCGATGTGGAAACCGTGAAAGAAATTGTTACAACAACAGGTTTCTTTCACCCCGAAGAGATAGATATTGCTATTGAACTGGTTGAAGAACGACTGATCAAAGGTGCAGCCAGTGGTTATGAATTTATTTTTCTGGAATGGGATGGAATAACGGTTGCCTACTCATGCTATGGTTTGATACCGCTTACCAAAAGCAGTTACGACCTTTACTGGATCGCCACACATGCAGAATACCGGGGTAAAGGACTTGGAAAGATCTTGTTGCTCGAAACGGAAAATGATATTAAAACACGCGGTGGAACAGGTATTTACGCCGAAACATCGTCAAGGGCATTGTACGAGCCTACACGGCAATTTTACCTGCATAACGGATATGATCTGAAAGCTCAGTTTGAAGATTATTATGATGAGGGCGATGATCTGGTATATTTCGTAAAAAGAATCCGGGATGTCCCGTCTTCTTAATGGAGAGATAACTGAAACTGGTTCACCCCGATTGATTACTTTTGCCGGATGACAAACGGTACTAAACGCAGCGATATTGAAGAGGGCATGCTGGTGAAAGTAGTTCAAAAAAAAGACCAGCGCTCGGGACAGTTAACGGAAGGCATTGTTAAGCGTATTTTAACCAGTGCGCCGAATCATCATCATGGTATTAAAGTAATGCTTGAAAGTGGCGAAGTGGGCCGGGTGAAAGAAATTTGCGAAGACTAAATCCAATGGATAAAAATACCAAATCAAAAGGGAAATCGATACCGAATGCCAGTTTCAAAGTAACCGAAGTCAATGAATTGATGCGGTTCCTGATTGATAAGCTACCCGGAAAAAGCCGGAATAATATCAAATCATTGTTAGCCGGAAAGCAGGTGTTTGTAGATGGTAAACCGGTAAAACAATTCAATCATGAATTGAATCCCGGGCAACAAGTGGATATCCGTTGGAGCAGGGTGGCGCCGGAGAAGAAGTACAGGGGCATCAGTATCATATATGAAGACGAAGACGTTGTAGTGGTTGATAAACATGCGGGCTTGTTATCGATTCCTACTGATCATGAAAAATCGAAAACAGCTCTGCAGATGGTTCGTAGCTATTTGCAAAGTAAAGGTCAGGATGATCAAATATTTGTGGTGCAGCGGCTGGACAGGGATGTTTCGGGGCTGATGGTATTTGCCCGGAATGAAAAAGTGCAACATGTATTGCAATCCCGCTGGCAGGGTATTATTTCTGAAATGGTTTACCTGGCAGTAGTTGAAGGTACACCGGAAAAATTAGAAGGAACGGTGATATCCTATTTGAAGGAAAGTAAATCCCTGCTGGTGTATTCAAGTCCTGATCCAAAGGAAGGGGCCAAGGCAATAACGCATTACCAGGTTATAAAATCGGGAAAAGTATATGCCATTTTGAAAATAAAGCTTGAAACAAGCCGGAAAAACCAGTTAAGGGTGCATATGAAAGATTTGGGACATCCGGTAGTTGGTGATAAAAAATACGGGGCAACAACAAGTCCGATCGGTCGTCTTGGATTACATGCCTGGGGACTGGCGTTCAAACATCCCGTCAATAATGAACCTTTGCGGTTTGAAACGCCCATGCCAAGAAAGTTTCTGAGGTTGATTTAAAGCATCTCTATAAATTTGATTAACTAATTAGAGTTCTTCATGCATGAATGCCCGGCCAGCCAACCGGTAGAATAGGCAATTTGTAAATTGTAACCACCGGTCTCTGCATCCACATCAATCATTTCTCCTGCAAAATAGAGCCCTTTTACGAGCTTCGATTCCATTGTTTTTGAAGAGATTTCATTTCTGGATATGCCTCCGGCAGTAATAATGGCTTCTTTAAATGAACGGTGGTTGGTGATGCTAAATGGTAAATTTTTAAGCAAATGCCTGATTTGTTTTCGTTCTTTGGCCGAAACCTGGTGGCATTCTTTTTCAGGATCTAATCCTAACAAATCAATAAATACCGGAACCAAAGTTGAAGGCAGCCAATAGCGAAAAATATTACCGATCTTTTTCTTACCATGCTCATTCAAATCCCTGATCAGACGGTTATCCAGTTTTTGTTCATCAAGTGCGGGTTTCAGATCAATGGTAATATCTACTTTGTTGTTTTCATTTAAGGCATCAACAACAATCCTACTCAAGGTCAGGATGATAGGCCCGGAGAGACCGAAATGTGTAAAAAGCATTTCCCCGAAATCTTCAGCAACCTTTTTATCATTTACCCATACAACGGCCTTCACATTTTTCAGGTTGAGGCCCTGAAGCTGTTGTGCTACATTTCCTGCAGTTTCCAGCGGCACCAAGGCAGGCCTTACAGTTTCTAGATTGTGTCCCGCATGTTTGGCCAGTTGATAACCATCTCCGTTTGATCCCGTAGCAGGGTAAGATTTACCCCCAGTTGCAAGAACCACATGTTGGCAGCTAAAAACCTGTCCGTTTGCCTGCAGGCCGGTAATCTCATTATTTTCTATTATGAGTTTCTCCACCCGTTGCCCGCAGCGAATTTCAACCTTCAATTCATGAACCCAACGTAACAGTGCCTGCAGTACATCTGAGGATTTGTTGCTAGCAGGGAAGTAGCGTCCGCCACGTTCAAGAATTGTTTCAACACCGTACTTATGAAGCAATTCAATAATATCTTTAGAAAAAAAATGCGAGAATGCATTTCTTAAAAAACGGCCATTTGGATTCACATGCGTGATGAAATCACTGACGGATGCATCATTGGTAATATTACAGCGTCCCTTGCCGGTGATCAGCAATTTGCGGCCTTCCTGCCTCATTTTTTCAAGCAACAACACTTTCCCACCCAGTTCTGCTGCCCGGCCTGCTGCCAGTAATCCGGCGGGGCCAGCTCCAACCACTATAACGTCAAATGGGTCCATGGAATGCAAAAGTACGTATTAGTAACTTTATGAAGGGCGCCGTTTTCTGGAATAGTATTTCCGGCGTTTATTGCGGTTATTGTTGCCCGAATTATTCGTTGGTTTTTCGGAATTTGGTCGTTGCCTGGAATTTTGAGTCTTTACACCGTTATTAGTGACTTCGGTTATACCATCATCGGGAAAAGGATGTTCAGCCACCACATGTATTTGCTGATTGATCAGCTTCTGAATGTCTTTCAGGTAAGGTTTTTCTTCCGTATCGCAAAATGATAAGGCGATGCCACTGGCACCAGCCCGGCCTGTGCGACCAATACGATGTACGTATGTTTCTGGGATATTTGGCAGGTCATAATTGATCACATGCGATAAGTCGTCAACATCAATACCTCGTGCGGCAATATCAGTGGCAACCAGTACATTGGTCCGACCATTTTTAAAATTACCGAGTGCCTTTTGTCGTGCTGCCTGCGATTTATTGCTGTGTATGGCTTCAGCTTCGATATGTGCCTTGCTCAGCATCCTGACTATTTTATTGGCCCCATGCTTGGTTCGTGAAAAAATCAAAACTGATCCGGCAGCATCTGTTTTTAGCAGGTGGACCAGCAATTTAACTTTGTCTTTTTTACCCACAAAATATACAGACTGCTCCACTTTCTCAGCCGTTGTTTGTTCGGGTTGCACCATTACTTTCTGAGGATTTCCCAGAATTTTACGTGATAAGTTAACAATATCCGGCGGCATGGTGGCCGAGAAAAACAGTGATTGTCGTTTGGTAGGTAATTTGTCAATGATCTTTCGGATATCATGAATAAAGCCCATGTCCAGCATCCGGTCGGCTTCATCCAACACAAAATACTCAATATGTTTTAAGGTAATGAAACCCTGATCCATGAGGTCGAGTAATCTGCCCGGAGTGGCAATCAGCACATCCACGCCCCTTTGCAAAGATCGTGTTTGGCCTGCTTGTTTTACACCACCAAAGATGACGGTATTTTTTATACCCGTGAATTTGCCATAGGCACTGAAACTGTCATTGATCTGAATGGCCAGCTCCCTCGTGGGTGTTACAATCAATGCCCTGATTTTTCGCGGTCCATTGTTACCGTTCGACTTCTTATGCAGGTGTTGAAGAATGGGAATGGCAAAGGCCGCCGTTTTTCCTGTGCCGGTTTGTGCACAACCAAGCAAATCTTTCCCCTGCAATAAAATGGGGATGGATTGTTGCTGGATGGGCGTTGGATGTGTATATCCTTCGGCACTCAGGGCTTTCAGGATGGGGTCAATAAGCCCTAAATCTTTGAAAATCATTTATAATGGTTAAGCCGGCAAAGGTAACTGATTTGTCCGGTTATTGGTGAATTTATTATTTTATCAGTGAAATATGCCTATGTACGGTACATTTTTTCCCTTAATTTTTTAATCTTTTCGTCTTCAATGTAATCGTCGTAAGCCATCAGCTTGTCAATAATGCCATTGGGTGTCAATTCGATGATCCGGTTACAAACGGATTGAATGAACTCATGGTCATGCGACGACATGAATACATTGCCCGGATATTTTGCCAGGTTGTTATTGAAAGCCTGTATCGATTCCAGGTCGAGGTGGTTGGTTGGTGTATCAAGGATCAAAGCATTGGCGCCCACCAGCATCATTTTGGAGATCATACAGCGCATCTTTTCACCTCCCGACAATACATTTACTTTTTTGTTGCTTTCTTCGCTGGCAAACAACATCTTACCAAGATATCCCCTGATGTACAGTTCGGTGGTATCTTTGCTAAACTGGCAAAGCCAGTCAAAAAGATTCAGATCATTTTGGAAAAATGTCGAATTGTCCAAAGGCAAATAAGCTGTTGTAATAGTTTGCCCCCATTTGTAAGTGCCTGTATTAGCTTTTTGCTGGCCGTTAATAATCTCAAAAAGGGTAGTCATGGCCCTGGGGTCTCTGGAAAGGAAAATGATCTTATCGCCTTTATTGGCATGAAAATATACATCTTTAAATAAGACCTGTCCATCAATAGTGGCTGATAAGCCATTTACTTCCAAAATGGTGTCGCCCGCGGGTCGCTCAGGGGTAAATATTATGCCGGGATATTTTCTTGTTGAAGGCCTGATGTCAACGATATCCAGTTTTTCGATCATCTTCTTACGGCTGGTGGCTTGTTTCGATTTAGACACATTGGCACTAAAACGTGATATGAATTCCTGCAACTCCTTTTTCTTCTCTTCAGCTTTTTTGTTTTGCGATTGTGCTTGGCGGAGTGCGAGTTGACTGCTTTGATACCAGAAACTATAGTTACCGGCGAACAACTGAATTTTACCAAAGTCGATATCCACGGTATGTGTGCTGATGGCATCCAGAAAGTGACGGTCGTGAGATACAACCAAAACCGTATTTTCGTAGTTGGCCAGGTAGTTTTCGAGCCAGCTGACCGTTTCCAGGTCAAGGTCGTTGGTAGGCTCATCCAGGAGTAGGTTATCAGGTTTTCCAAATAATGCCTGGGCCAGCAACACCCGCACTTTTTGCTTTCCGCTCATATCTTTCATGAGTGTATGATGAAATTCTTCCCTGATGCCCAAATCACTTAATAATGCAGCAGCATCACTTTCGGCATTCCAGCCTTCCATATCTGCAAACTTCTCCTCCAGTTCCGCCGCTTTCATTCCGTCCGCTTCTGAAAAATCGTGTTTGGCATAAATGGCATCTTTTGCATGCATGATGTCCCATAGTTGTCCATAACCTTTCATCACGGTATCAATTACCGAAAATTCATCAAAGGCAAAATGGTCCTGGTTCAAAACAGAAAGTCTTTCTCCCGGCCCCAGACTGATGTTTCCAGAAGTTGTTTCAATATCACCGGAAATGGCTTTCAGGAATGTAGACTTACCGGCACCATTAGCGCCAATAACTCCGTAACAATTTCCGTCCATGAATTTCATATTCACATCCTGGAACAATACCCTTTTACCAAATTGAATTCTTACATCTGAAACTGTGATCATTTACTGCT
>PKSW01000359.1 GCA_002869465.1 Marinilabiliales bacterium | reverse complement strand
GAAACCATCCCGTCGGCATGGCCTTTATACACCATCATGGTGCCCAGGTAGCTCACATCATGCATCAAATCAAAAGCCGTTTGTTTGGTTATGCCTTTATGTTTTCTTAAACGATAATATTCTGAAGCGTATTCACGTGCCAGGTCGTTGTCATATGGATCAATGATATTGGCGGCACTAATGTTTAGCCGCAGAGAGGATGCTTTCTTAAAAATTTCTTCCTCGTTGCCAAGCAGTGTAATATCCACAACATTTCGCCGGAGCAGAATATCCGTTGCTTTTAATATCCGGTCATCGGTTCCTTCAGGCAGCACAATATGTTTACGTACTTTTCGGGCGCGTTCAAACAGTTCATATTCAAACATAAGTGGTGTTACGGCCTCTGATTTCTCAATACTTACTTTTTCAGCAAGTTGTTTACCATTCACATATTCTTCAAAATGACCGAGCGCTATGGATATCCGCTGTTCATTTTCAGGCAATAGCTTAGCCTCAATATGATCGATATTCATGGCTGTGGTATAGGTATCCGTATCCACTTTTAAGATGTTGATGGGAAGCTTTTGAAGCCCCTTTATCAATCGCATGAATTCATCATTGGGTTCAAAATCTCCTGAAAGGAGCAATCCGGAAATTTTAGGGTAATTACCTGAAATCAAGGTCAGTGCAAGAGCAGAAAGTATATCCAGGCGGTCAGAGGGTGTGATCACCAGTGTACCTTCACTTACATACCGTAGGATATTTTCCAGCCCCATGGCAGCTACCTTCACATCGTTCACTACGAAATTCATGTGCTCAGCGCCGCCGTAAATCACCTTTGCATTTAATGCTTCACTTATTTGCCTGATCGTTACCTTTTGAAGCATGTCGAGTTAAGGAATTACGAAATTCAGGTCTCCATCAACAGTATTCTTATCCAATAATGATTTTATTGAAGCGACATCTCTTTCATTTGCTCTGTTAACAATAGTTCCAATCTGGCTGCCATTTTCCTGTGACAGCATTTCTTTCATTAGCTGCACCGAATCTATAACTTCAGCTACATTTTTATTCTTTCCAGTGATCACTGCAATGATCGGACTACCCAGGTTATTTGCTACCCGGATATTAAAATTGAATTCGAAACTGCTTATGTGTGATTTAAAATCACTCCCTTCGACCAATACAAAGTCACATTTACTTTCCAGTTTCTTATATTTATTAAGTATAATGGTCTGGATACTGTCGTTATCACCGTTGCGGATAAGTTTATTGAGTTCTTCGCTGGTGAGTCCATACATATCCTTATAAACCACGTCCAGTTTAAATCTTTCGCGGATCAGCCTCACGTGGTTATCCATTATTTCGCCTGATTTAACGATAGGTCTGAAAAAGCCGATCCTCGTAATGCGCCTTGACAGGTAATCCATCATTCCCAGTGCAATTAAAGATTTACCGGCTTCAGCCTCCGATGCGGCGATATAAAGGTTTTTCGACATGGATTATTCGGGTTAACAAATTATTTGCGAAAGTATAAAATTCAAGTGCAATAGCCACCATTTTTACGATTGAAAAACGATAAACCTGATCTGATATAAACATTTTATAATCATTCCAGCTTAGAATTAACAAATTCCAGTAATTCAATCGATTGCGGATCATCAGGAAAGAGATTATTTATTCTGATGACATATGGTTTTGCTTTCTGATAATTTTGTTTTTTAAAATAATATTCAACAATTGCAATGAGGTATTCAGGGGATTCTGGTTCCTGTTCAAGAATCATTATATAATTCGCTTCAGCTGCTTCATCATTTTTGAGGAATTCCTGCAATTTGGCCAGGTTGAATTTTATTCTTGTATTTTCCTCCAGGTAAACTGAGGCGTCTTCTAAGTAACTAACAGCTTCTTCGTATCTCCCCATTTCAGCCAGTAATAAACCAAGGGAATATTTTTGGTAATGCTGATCAGGTCCATCAGCTATCACTTCTTTAAAAAGTTTCTCAGCCTGCTCGTTCTCCCCTATTTGATTATACAACATCGCCAGGTTAATTTTAGCGGGGTAAAATTCATTATCAATTAAAATGGCTTCCTTGTATTGCTCAATGGCTTTGTCTGTATCGCCGAGGTTTCTGTATAAGTTACCCAGGTTCAGTCTACTCGCTGTAAAATCAGCCGAATACATTAAAGCCCCTTCATATTCATTCAGTATCTTTTGAAGTAACTTTTTTTCATTTTCCGAAATCGGAATATCTGGTATACCCGATAAGGCAAGTGCGGCTTCAAAGCGAACAGCCCTTACCGGATCGTTCAAAAGTGACACAAGAAGTTTTATATCGTTTTCTTCAGTAACATTATAATTCCTGATGGCGGCATACCTGATGAAAGATTCGGGATCGTGTATTTTACTGACCAGGATTTTCTTGTTTTCATCTGAAAACTCGTTTCCTAATTCACTAATGGCCACGGCCCTTGTTATCGGCGGAAATAATTCATTATTGATAATTTCTTTCAATTTATCGGTTACATGCTCCTGACTTGACACTACGCTTGCAAGGTAGCTACCAAAATGTTGTTTAGCAGAACTGCCGTACCATTCTTTCATTTTATTTGATGCCCATTGGTTGCTCTGGTCGGCGTGGCAATAGGTACAAGCGTTGGGTGTCCCGAGATCATCGGAAAGCTCAGGCCTTGGTATTCTGAAACTATGGTCGCGGCGGTAATCGACGCCCATATAATACCTGCCTGGCATATGGCAATTGATACACGAAGCCCCGTCGCCTGCCTGGTAAGTATCGCCAAAAGCAGAGACTACCGGCTTTCCCTCTTCACCTACCTGCTTATGGAAATGGTGGTTATATGTGTCATATTCGTCTGCCCTGTGGCATTGCAGACACAAGGCATTTCCGTCCAAAATTAATTTACCGCTGTGTACATTATGACAATCGTTGCACATCACATCATTCATGTACATCTTACTCTGCGTAAATGATCCAAACACATAATCCTCTTCCAGAATTTGTCCATCAGTAAAATAGAATGGCTCACGCGGTAATTCCGGCACCATTTGATCAAGCAAATCATGCCATTCAAAATTATAATCTTCAAAAACAGCCCTCCGGGTGTGGCAACGTGCACAAAGATCCACGTAACGGGTATTTTCAATGTTACTTGTTTGCACGACCAAACCGAAATTGGTATTCGCTGGTCTGGCCAGTTCGGGCAAATTCGCCCATTTCAAATGCTCTGAAGATGGCCCGTGGCATGCCTCGCAACCCACATTGATTTCTGACCAGGTCGTATGATAGGTTTTCGTTAGCGGATCAAAACCCTTTTTCAAATTTGTTGAATGGCAATCGGCACACATGCCGTTCCAGTTCTGTGCCTGGTTGGTCCAGTGGAGCCAGTTGGTATGGTCTACCCTTTCATCCGGATAAACTGCTTCTGCCATATGATACCATGATTTGGTAATGGTGTCCCACGATAAGGCAAGTGTTTGCAGCCTACCACCATCCAGCGGCACAAGGTACTGCTGTAAAGGCCATGCTCCGAATGTATATTGCACTTCAAATTCCTGCATGGATCCATCAGGCCCATCTGTCATCACAAAGAACTTGTCATCCTTCCGGTAAAATTTATGGGTCAGTCCGTTGAATTCCAATTCGGCATCGTTGAAATCTCCTAAAACGGAAGTTTCTGAAGCTGTATCCATCGCAAAATAATGGTCAGATTGCAGCCATAGATCATACGCCAATTTATGGCACTCAATACAACTATTGCTACCGGTAAACGTAGCAGATGCAGTTTCAGATACACCATTTTCCGTTGACATATGCTTCATTATATACAGAGGCACGGACAGCACGAGTAAAAGTGTTGCCAACAAACCTGCTATTTTCCAGTTTCTTTTCAAATCCTGCCTTTTTTACGCATATACCAAATCCGACTTTTCAAATCGTTTCCTCCTGATCTTATGACTTGTATCTACCATTACGACGCCATCTTCAATAATAACTTTGTAAGCATCCAGTGCACGGGGTGCCGGCGGACTCAACACATTGCCTTTGTCATCGAATACAGATGCATGGCATGGACAAACGAATTGTTCCTTTTGGCCGTCCCAACTAATAGAGCATCCCAGGTGCGTGCAAATAAGTGACAATGCTAAAAAGCCACCATCAGCATACCTGGCAAGGTAAAACTGTCCATTTTTAAAAGGCAGCACGGTTCCGGGCACTATGTCATCAACGAGCCCGGCTGTTTTTATAAAAGATGAATTGGCTGCATTTTTCCTTTTTCCCGGCGAAAACATATTGAATGTAATAGCCATCAATTCAACAAAAGCAATCGCTCCCAACCATGCCCAGGCACGTTTTATGAAAGACCTTCGGTTTATATGTTCTTTTTGCTCTTTCAATTCTCTATTTATTTTTCAAATATTCTTTTTAAATATTCCATGGCCACATTAGCTGCATACCGGGTCCCCTGAAGAAAATCGCCGTAATTGAAAATACTATGTATGCAACAACGATAAAGGTCATCAGGAATAAAATCAATTCACTCATATCAGTTCGATACACTTTTTTTATAAAATACATCAGGATGAGAAAAAATGTTGCTACCAGAGTAAATGGGATCAGACCAGAACTTATGATCAAAGGTATTGAGGGCAACCATCCTTCAAAATTGATTAAAAAATCACTGATCAAAATTGCAATTGTAACTGTACACAATGAAATTATGGTGGCCAACGTGGCGAGTTTCTTACCCTTTTCATTGAAAAACCAAACTCCTTCATATTGTTTATCAAATCGCAAAAATGGCAACCATATCAATCCAAGCACAAATAGTAAAGGGATCAATATCGCTGAAACAAATGGATGAAAATGCATCAGTAACTCTTGTATACCCATAAAATACCAGGGTGCTTTGGCAGGGTTCGGACTAAATGCCGGGTCTGCCCTTTCCAACAATGGTGCATTAAAAAATACACTAATCAAAAAGATGGTTGCCAGCAATACAAGGCCGGTTACCAATTCTTTCAATACCAGATCAGGATCGGAAGGTACCATCTCCTGGCTGGCTTTTTCGGATGCAACTACACCACCTGCTTTGCGAACCCTCCAGAAATGAAATACCATCAGGATGACAATAGTTACGGGCAGAATCGCTGTATGGAAGTTATAGAAAATAAGTAAAGTAGATGAATTGACATCCATCCCACCCCTTACGAATTCAACCAGCCAGTTTCCGGCCAGAGGTACATATTGCAACATACTGGTGCTTACCGTGATGGCCCAGTAGGCCAATTGATCCCAAGGCAAGAGGTATCCCGTAAAATTTGAAAACACTACCAAAATCATTAAGATAACGCCAATGATCCAATTCCATCTGCGTTTGAAATAAAAGGCCCCTGTATAAAAAGTTCTGATTAGGTGAAGAAAGGTGATGATCACAAACAGAATGCCACTCCAGTGATGGATATTTCTAACAAATTGGCCGAAAAAAATATCATTTTCAATAGCAAGGATGGAATCATATGCTTCAGCAGGACTAGCCACATAAGCGAATCGTAGCAAAATACCTGTTAACACCTGCAATAAAAAAAGAAGTGCTGACATGCCTCCCAATCCAAAAGTTAATTGAAACCTTATGGCATCTTTTCTGAGCTTCACAGGATGAAGGTGAAGAACAAGATTTCGTGCTCTTTTCTTCTTAACAGCATTGGGCTTTTGGTCTGTATTCAATCTTAAATAAATAGAATTCAAAATTAGCCAATTTATCTTATTTAATATACAAAACTGTAAGATCTATTTGCATTTTTAAGTTAGACTGAATCAGGTATATTTGCCTTGAAAACAAATTAGCCATGTCTTAAAATAGTTAAATGGATAAAAAAGTTGTTCTTATTACAGGCGCTGGAAGAGGTTTAGGATTATCTATAGCGAAAGAATATTTAAACGAGGGCTTTAAAGTAGTTGCAACGGATATTTCTGAAATAATATTTTCTGGAAATAAAGATCTAGAGTATCTTACAACATATAAACTCGACGTTACTTCAGAAAATGATATGAGACAATGTGCTTCTTTTGTTCAGGAAAAGTTTGGCCGACTTGATGTCTTAATTAGCAATGCGGGTGTATTTGATTTTTACCCTGTGTCAGAAGCCGGTTCGGATGAACTAAAACAAATCATGGACGTAAATTTTCTGGGACTGGCTAACCTTACCAAATATTTTCTGCCTCTTCTAGTTCAGTCCAAAGGCAGGCTGATCGTTATCAGTAGCGAAAGTTATAAGGTTCCTGCACCTTTTCAACCATATGCCGTTTCCAAACAGGCGATGGAATCACTTTATGATGCGATAAAAGTCGAACTTTTATTAAAAGGAATCAAATGCATCCTGATTCGACCAGGGGCGTTACAGACCCAAATTTTAATTGACACCCTGCAGTTTAAATCAGAAAATTATCAGGGATTGTATAAAAATGAATTCGATACGTTTGTGAAAGCTGTTCCTACTTATATTGCTAAAATCTCAAGACCCGAAAAAGTTGCCCAATTAGTGCTCAAAGCAGGCATTAAAAAAAATCCGAAAGCGATTTACAGCATTAATCATAATCCATTGGTTACAATCCTTTCTGCAATGCCCTATACGCTTAAGAACTATTTGATAAAAAGAAGTTTGAGATAATTTCAATATTCATTTAGTTCTTGCATATGAACTTTCGTTAAGTAAGTGCTTGTGCATGGGAAAATACAAAAAAACACTTTCACATACCTGGGATGTGCATGCTGACACAAGAAGATACAGAGCAAGTTAGTAGAGTTACATTAATTTTCAACTGCTATCATATCTACGATCTGGAAGTTTGGAGTCTAGAATTTTTAATATTGAATACAAATTAACCGGGCAATTTTGAATTGAAGTAAAATAATCCATTCAAATAACGAAATTTGTTGAAGTAAAACGAATCTTCATTTAATTCGTAAAATTATGTTTTATCAGAATCTGTTAATCTTTTCATTTTTCATTCTACTTTATGGCTTGTTCGCATCGCGGATTGACAAAACTGTAATCAGTGGGCCGGTGTTGGCACTTATTGTCGGTATAGTGTTTGGGCCACCTTTCCTTAACTTGTTTCAAAGCGGTTTGAAAACTGAGGAATACCGTTTAGTTGCTGAACTTGCTCTCGCTCTGGTATTGTTTACCGATGCATCAAAAAGTAATTTAAATGTATTGAAAAAAAATGCCAGCTTGCCGATACGTTTGTTGTTTATCGGATTGCCATTAACTATTGTTTTTGGTATGATTGCCGGCTTTTTGATCTTTAAAGGCTTCTCATGGATGGAAATCGGCATCCTGGCCACTATGCTGGCCCCTACTGATGCTGCACTTGGCAAAGCAGTGGTAACAAATAAGGTTGTTCCTGTGAAAATTAGGGAAGCACTCAATGTTGAAAGCGGCTTGAACGATGGCATCAGTGTGCCGATTTTATTTTTATTTATCGCATTTTTTACTGCAAGCCAATCAGGTAGCGGTCTTGATACATTGTATGGTGTAATGCTCTTTATTAAAGTAATTGGTATTGGATTATTAGCTGGTCTGGCCGTTACTGCTACCATAGCTTTTATTGCCCATTTATCCAATGCTCATAAATGGATATCTGAATCGTGGAAACCAATCCTCATTATTGCCCTTTCATTTAGTTGTTTTACGGCTGCTCAACTGGCAGGAGGAAGCGGGTTTATTGCCTGTTTTGCCGGAGGGTTTCTTTATGGGACACTTAACCAAAAATATAAACTAAGCAATATCGCAGTTGAATCCGCAGAGGGGGCAGGTGATATGATGAGCCTGGGTATCTGGTTTATTTTTGGTGCATTTGTCGTCAATACCTTTCATCAGGAATTTACATGGGAGGTGGCCCTTTATGCCCTGTTGAGCTTAACTGTTCTTCGAATTATTCCAGTTTATCTTTCATTGATCAAAACAGGCATTCCGGTTAAAGACAAATTGTTCATTGGTTGGTTCGGGCCACGTGGACTTGCTACCATTGTTTTTGCCATTATCGTTCTTGATGTGCAATTGCTACACCTGGACACAATCATTATCACCACCGTTTGTGTTATCCTGCTAAGTGTAGTCTTGCATGGATTTACAGCAAATCCATTCATCAAGTTGTTGAATAAAAAATAGTTTTCACATAGAGTCCTATCTCTTTAATAAATGATGACTTTTTCTTGATTTATGTTAATCTCGAAATATACTAGCTGATAGCTTTAACAAATACGGCAGCTCATGTATGGCCGATGCCGGAGTAATCTACCAACAGTTGAAGCAATAGAAAAAGAACCTGAAAACAAAGCCCTGATTTGTGGTAAGGGAAAGAAAAAAACTGCATCACATACCATGGTTCTGCATGTTTACAAAAAAGGATTCAAAGCCAAGTGGTAAAGTTCCATAAATAAATTCATCTAAACAGCGATTGCACTTTAGCTACTAAATTTCTATCCACATCGAACTTTAATTATTTTTGCTTTTCTTTTATCCAAATTCAAACTTATGAAGAAATTAATGGACTTAAGTGCAAAGGTTTTATTTGCTGCAGTTATTATACTAATTGCAATTCCATATAAATCTATTAGTCAGGAAATTAATTTAGCTGCAAAAGACACCACCTTGTTAGACCCTAAAACAATTGATCTTTCAGAAATTTCACGTAAATCTGCTGAACTAACACTTGCTACGAAAGAAATAGTTAATCAAGCAATTGAAAATGAAAAATTAAATAGCTTGAAACTGAATAATAGTGAAATAATACATTATATGGATTCACTACTAGAACGTGAAACCTATGTGAATATGACAACCCTGAGTGTCCGCAATTTGAATAGTAAATTAAATTATTGGGAACAAAACCTAAAAACTGTTAAAGGGCAGCAATCAAATTTAGCACAGGTGTTTCAAGAGTTAAATGAAAGCCATTTATATCTTAAAAATGAGCTTGAGTTATGGGAGAAGACGGATGAGTTAATTCAGGGAGATGAATTAGCAAAAGCTGTGCACAAACATTTTGTGGAGAATAAAATGATAATTGACACAACCAAGACTATAATTGATCAAAAAAGTGTGGCCATTCTTAATCTTCTCGACAGGATTACAAGTCTGGAAGTCGAAAT
>PKSW01000007.1 GCA_002869465.1 Marinilabiliales bacterium | reverse complement strand
CGATCCAGATGATCCCTGGGCATATATTGGCTACTGGGGTGATCACCAAATCATATATCTTCAAAAACTGTTGGAACTTTCCGATAGTTATCATCCTGGCATGTTGGATGAATTGCTGAGAAATGAAATTTTTGCTTATGCAAATGTTCCATACCGAATCAAATCATATAAAGATATTGTCAGTAACCCGCAAGACACAATTTATTTTGACCATGAATTAAATAATCACATAAATAATCTTGTTAAGTTAATTGGTGCTGATGGGAGACTGCTTTTACAAAATGGTGCTGATGCCTATCAGGTAAACTTGACCGAAAAAATACTGGTTACGCTTTTGGTAAAATTGAGCAATTTCATACCTGAAGCTGGAATTTGGCTTAATACACAGCGTCCCGAATGGAATGATGCCAACAATGCATTAGTTGGAAACGGAACTTCAATGGTAACAGTTTATTATCTGCGTAGGTTCCTTAAGTTTTGGAATGACAAGTTCAAGAATACATCCTTTAAAACGGTTGAAATTTCTGAAGAAGTAAATGAATTATTCGATATTATTTTTAGTCTATTTGCTAAGAATACAGGCATTCTAAAGAATGGATTTTCTGAAGTGGAACTACGCTACTTTACTGATAACCTGGGTGAAGCAGGAGCTGCTTATCGAAATAAAATTTATAAGAATTCATTTACAGGGATCAAGAAGACAATTCAAACATCTGAATTAATCAAGTTTACGCAATTAACTTTGGAGTATATTGATCAATCTATACGGGTAAATAAAAGGAAAGATGGACTTTACCATGCATATAACCTTATTTCATTAAATGATAATTCTGTCAAGATCCGTCATTTATATGAAATGCTAGAAGGTCAGGTGGCCGTTTTAAGTGCTGGAATTTTGACCTCCGAAGAAAGTCTTGAATTGCTTAATACACTCAAGGAAAGTGCCCTTTTCAGAGAAGATCAATACAGCTATCTTTTATATCCTGATCGTCAACTAAAGAGATTTAGCGAAAAAAATAATATTCCTGTTCATCGGGTTAAAGAATCACAATTGTTAAGCAAGCTGATTGCGAACAAGAACAATTCAATTATCAGCAAAGATCAATCAGGGAATTATCATTTCAATGGAACCTTTAGAAATGCCAAAGTATTAAATATTGCCTTAAGCGCATTAGAAACTAAAAAATATGGTAGACTAGTTAAGAAAGAGAAATCAAAAATTCTAAGTATTTACGAAGAAATGTTCGACCATCAGTCATTTACAGGTAGGTCAGGAACATTTTATGGTTATGAAGGTCTAGGTAGTATTTATTGGCATATGGTTTCAAAACTCTTGCTTGCCACACAAGAATGCTTCTTTAATGCCGCAGAAAATAATGCCGACCCAATGATCATCGAAAAATTGAAAGATCATTATTACGAAATCAAAGCGGGTATTGGTATTTACAAGTCTCCTGAGCTATATGGTGCGTTTCCAACAGATCCTTATTCCCATACGCCAGGAAATGCTGGTGTGAAACAACCGGGTATGACCGGTCAGGTTAAAGAGGATATCATTTCCCGTATGCTGGAATTAGGCGTCCAGGTAATAAATGGAGCAATTGTTTTTAATACTTCGCTGATCAATCCAAACGAAATTTTATCCCAACAAGCTGAATTTGAATATTTCACAATGGAAGGCAAACCTTCAAAAATACTAATGCATAAAAACCAGCTAGCCTATACCTTCTGTCAAACGCCTGTTGTCTACACCTTTACAGATCACGAAGAAATAGTCATTTTCTATAGGAATAGAAAAAATGAAAAAATAACCGGGCATACGATTAACAAGAAAACCAGCAATCTGATTTTTAAGCGAAGTGGTGAAGTTCTTCGTATTGAGGTATCAATTAAACATTAAATAAAAAGACTTATTATGTCAATTCGCAGCGAATATATATTGTCATTAACTGGATTAAGTTTTGAAACAAAAAGCAGGGAAGAACTACAGTCATATTTTAATAAGGTTTTAAAAGTCGGAATGCACGGACTATGTTTCAGTCCATATGCTGAAGAGCAGGAGCCTGGCTCAATAATTACAATAGACCAGATCAGAAAAAAATTAGAAATCATCAGGCCATATACCCAATGGATAAGGACTTTTTCATGCACCGATGGCAATGAATTAATTCCTGAAATTGCAAGAGAATACGGGTTTAAAACCCTGGTTGGTGCCTGGTTAGGAGAAAACGAAAGGATTAATGACCAAGAAGTTGCCAATGCAATTAAAATTGCAAAAGAAGGAAAAGCGGATATACTTGCTATTGGGAATGAGGTAATGTATCGCGATGATTTATCAGAAGAGGAACTATTAAATTATTTGAAAAGGGTAAAAAGCGAAGTCCCAAATGTTCCTGTAAGCTATGTTGATGCTTATTATGAGTTTGAAAATCGTCCGAAAATAACTGAAGCTTGCGACCTAATCCTCGCCAACTGTTATCCATTTTGGGAGGGCTGCAACATCGAATATTCACTGTTGTATATGAAAGACATGTACAATAGGGCACTTAAAGCGGCAAATGGTAAAAAAGTAATCATTTCAGAAACCGGATGGCCAAATATTGGAGAGGCTTTTCACGGGGCCGAACCTTCCAATGAAAATGCGATCAGGTATTTCATTAATACTCAGTTGTGGTCAAAAGAAGATGACATAGACATCTTTTATTTTTCGTCTTTTGATGAACCATGGAAAATACACGACGAGGGTGATGTAGGTGCTTTTTGGGGCCTTTGGGACAAAGATTGCCAACTAAAGTATTAATAAAATAAAGATAAAATTACATGGACGTACGTAAATATTTTGGAATCATTTTAATGGTTTGTGTCCTTGTTATGAGTTGTGAGTCAGGATTTAAAAAGAACAAAGACGTGGAAGAAAAAACTGAACAATCTATGCATTCAATTCGGCAGAATAACAATGATTTGCTCGTTGGTATTTCAGAGGCTGTTTGTTATTCCGGCTTCCGCAGCGGGCAGCATCCTGATCGTGGGGATGGAGCCATCAATCCATCCTATGAAGAAACACTGGAAGACCTTACTATCCTGAACAATGATGCCGGTTTCAAGCTGATTAGAATATATGATTCCGGCAAAAACTCCGAGATGGTATTACGTGTTATCAAAGAAAATAAGATCAACATCAAAGTAATGCTGGGAATTTGGTTGAAAGCTGAACTAAGCAACCACGAAACCTGTGAATGGTTAACTGAGCCTATCCCGGAGGAAGAACTTCAGCAAAACAAAAAGTTGAATTTAATTGAAATTGAAAAGGGAATAAAGCTAGCAAACGAATACAAAGATATCGTAGTTGCTGTAAATGTGGGCAACGAAGCACTGGTTGACTGGAATGACCATAAAGTGGACACCGATACCATTATCTCTTATGTTCAAAAAGTACAAAGTGCAATTAAACAACCTGTTACTGTTGCAGATAATTATAAATGGTGGGCCGATTATGGCATAGAACTAGCAAAGGCTGTTGATTTTATTTCCATTCATATTTACCCGGTATGGGAAGAAAAAGACATAAACGAAGGATTATCCTATTCAATAGAAAATTTTATGGAGGTTCAAAATGCATTACCTGGTGTCAAAATTGTGATCACAGAAGCCGGATGGCCTTCGGTCGCATCAGAATTCCCAGATCGTGTGAGCGAAGAAAAGCAACTTCAATATTATAACGAAATCATGTCATGGTCAAAAGAAAATGACATTACAACATTCTGGTTTGAAGCATTTGATGAAGGCTGGAAAGGTGCGCCTGGAAATATGATGGGTGCTGAGAAACACTGGGGATTGTATACTGTTGATCGAAACCCTAAAAAAGTCATGCAACATTTATATAATGATATTAATTACCAAAAATGAAAAGTAATTTATAAGTAACTAGAATAATATGATACAGTTTCTAATAAACAAATTAATGCAATGACGGCTCATTACAAAACAGCACCTGAAGATATTGTTCCTATTGGTCAGAAATTGGCTTTTGGTGCTGGTAATTTAGTAAATAATTTATTACCTGGCGCCCTTGGCATATTCATGTTCTTTTTAGTAACTGCGTTTGGGATGGATCCTTTTTTAGCTGGTTTGCTGGGTGGACTTCCTCGCATCTTTGATGCTATTACAGATCCTATAATGGGGTATATCTCAGATAATACCAAATCAAGATTTGGGCGAAGACGTCCTTACATTTTTATTGGTGCTATTTTAAGTGGCGTTTTATTCGCTGTTTTATGGCAACTTGACCCTACGGACACTCAGATGTTTAATTTTTGGTATTTCTTGATTTTGTCATTGGTATACTTGGTAGGAAATACAATCTTCTCAACGCCTCTAATAGGATTGGGTTACGAGATGACTTCCGATTATTCTGAACGCACCCGTTTAATGGGCTTTTCGCAAATTGTCGGTCAAATTGCATGGATGATTGTGCCTTGGTTTTGGGTACTCATTGCCGATCCTGATCTATTTGAAACGCAAGTAATAGGTGTTCATCAACTATCGGTTGTTGTTGGGGCAATTTGCATAGTATTGGGTATTTTGCCCGCTATATATTGCAAAGGAATAGATCCAGGCAAAATGGAAAACAGGGCAAAAATCACATTCAGTAGCCTGTTTACTAATTTAAAGGATTTGTTCAAAGGAATTGCACAAATTTCCAAAAACATACCTTTTGTGAGACTTTGCGGAGCAACATTTCTGGTATTTAACGGGTTTCAAATGGTGGCATCCTTTAGTTATTTTATCATCGTTTTTTACATGTTTAATGGAGACTATGGAATTACCGGGACGTGGCCAGCATGGTTTTCAACGATAAGTGCTATGGCTACAGCTTTTTTAGTAATCCCAGTTATTACCAAGATGTCAACAAAATTTGGAAAACGACAAGCTTTTATTATTTCAACTGCCATTTCAATAGTGGGTTATGGTCTTAAATGGTGGGGATTTAACCCGGTAAATCCTTGGTTAATTTTTATACCCGTCCCGCTGATGGCTTTTGGAATTGGTGGTTTGTTTACGCTGATGATGAGTATGACAGCAGATGTTTGTGATTTGGATGAACTTAAAAACGGAATGCCTCGCAAGGAAGGAACATTTGGAGCCATTTATTGGTGGATGGTAAAATTAGGTCAAGCCATCGCCCTAGTACTCGGTGGTTTAGTATTAAAATTGGTTGGATTTGATCAAAATGCCGCAGTACAAACGGTTGAAACGATGACGAATTTAAGAATTGCTGATATCCTGATACCTTCTATAACCGCTGCATTAGCTATCTGGGTAATGTGGAAATATAGCCTGAATGAGGAACGAGTGCATGAAATAAAAGAAATATTAGTAAAACGAAGAGGAGAATTAAAAACATAAGCTTAACTGGAATGAAAATAATCAGATTTTCTATAAACATTTCTCTCATGGTCATTCTGTTGGGTTGTAACATGCAACAAAATAAACTGGAAGTTGAGGTTTTTGAAACTTCGGCAAACGGAAATCAGCTCAAAAAAATAACTGAATTTCATTCCGGCAGCGAAGTTATAGCCGTCCAATTATTGCCCGAAAATAAATATCAGACCATAACTGGCTTTGGAGGATCTTTTACAGAAGCTTCTGCTTACCTTCTGAATCAACTCAGCAAGCAAAACCGTGATTTAATATTGAATGCCTATTTCGGAAGTGAAGGAGCCCGGTATTCTTTAACCCGCACTCATATTAATTCGTGTGACTTTTCGCTTGGTAATTATTCTTATGCGCCCATTGAGGGCGACAAAACCTTAGAAAATTTTTCAATCGAAGAAGACAGGGATGATATCATTCCAATGATAAAAGATGCAATGGTCATATCCGAAGACGGTTTTAAAATTATTTCTTCACCATGGACTGCACCTCCATGGATGAAAGATAACAACGATTGGGTTGGTGGCAAATTATTACCGGAATATTACGATAGTTGGGCTTTATTCTTCTCTAAATATTTAACCGCATACCAAAAAGAAGGCATCGACATTTGGGCAGTAACTGTTGAGAATGAACCATTGGGAAATGGTAATAATTGGGAGAGTATGCATTTTTCCGCTGAAGAAATGGTTGATTTTGTTCAACATCATCTTGGGCCAAAACTAAATGCAGATGGGCACGATGTTAAGATTCTGGCTTATGATCAAAACCGCGGAGATGAGCTAATAGAATGGGCAAAAGTGATTTACAATGATGAATCGTTTTCAAAATATTTCGATGGATTTGCAATTCATTGGTATGCCAGCACATTCGATTGGTTTCCTAAGTCATTAAATTTTACCCATGAGATGGCTCCTGATAAGTATCTGATTCAGTCAGAAGCTTGCGTGGATGCTGAAGTACCAAAATGGAAAGATGATCAATGGTATTGGTCAAAAGAAGCAACCGACTGGGGCTGGGATTGGGCAGCTGAAGACCAGAAACACTTACATCCAAAATATGTTCCTGTATATCGTTATGCCAGGGATATCATTGGCTGCTTGAACAATTGGGTTGATGGCTGGGTGGATTGGAATATGATCTTGGACAGACAGGGAGGCCCAAACTGGTTTAAAAACTGGTGCGTTGCACCTGTTATTGTGGATCCTGAAAAAGATGAAGTCTATTTCACTCCATTATTCTACACAATGGTACACTTTAGCAAATTTATCAGACCAGGTGCCGTGCGCATTGGATTCGAAAATCCTGATAAAAGCCTAATGATGACAGCCGCGAAGAATCCCGATGGATCGGTCGTTGTCGTAATTCTAAATATGAATGAAGAAGCAAAAAATTTAAATCTATCGATGGAAATCCAGTCAGTTGATTTGCAGATAAGCGCGAAGGCAATACAAACAATAGTAATTCCTGCTTCAAATTAGTATTAAAAAACATGAATAATTTAGCGCATATAGTAACGTTCATTCTTTTTGCCAGCATTCTTTTTTCATGCACAGGCGAGTCGAATACCAATTTTGTAAGTGTTTCCGATCGGCAGATATTGGTTGGCGGCACTCCATATTTTATCAAAGGGATCTGTTATCATCCGGTGCCGAAGGGTAGCGACCAAAGAAGTTTTGAAAATATAACTGAAGACCTGGCCTTAATGAAAGAAGCCGGAATCAACACCATCCGGCTTTATTCACCCATTGACGAGAAAGCTGTGCTGGATAAAATACACGAATCCGGGCTAAAAGTAATCATTGGATTCGGGTACAACCAAGGAGGCTATTACGATATACTTTCAGGATCATTTATCGATTATGTAAACAAATACAAAACGCATAAAGCAATTCTATTTTGGGAACCGGGAAATGAATACAACTATCATCCCGAATGGTTTGGCGATGATATTCAAAATTGGTATACGGCATTAAACCATGCGGCGGATATGATTCATGCTAATGATCCGGCCCATCCGGTTGCTACCGCGCATGGTGAATTACCCGATTCATTAGCACTTTCTGCATGCCCCAACATTGATGTATGGGGAATGAACGTCTATCGCTGGGATAACCCGGAAGGGATTTTTGAGGAATGGGCCAGGATTAGTTCAAAGCCAATGTATCTTTCCGAAGCTGGGGCCGATAGTTATATGGTTGTTGACTCCAATGGATACGAGCAGGGTGAAAATGAAAAAGCGCAGGCAGATGCCACACAAAATATTTTGGATGATATTTTCAGGAACAGGGAAATTTGCTCCGGTGTTGCCATATTTGCGTTTAATGATGAATTATGGAAAGCGGGCAACAACAATGCCTACAATCCGGGCGGCTCAGCGCCCTTTAGTGGTGGTGTGCCATACGACGGCGCTGCCAATGAGGAATACTGGGGAATAGTTGATATTGATAGAAATAAGAAATTGGCTTATGAGGTCGTAAAACAAAAGTATACAGCTAATCCTGGCAATGAAAAGTAAAATGGAAACAAAATTATCCATAAAAGAAAAAATAGGATATGGCCTTGGTGATACTGCGTCTCATTTTGTTTGGGATATGGTCGGTTTCTGGATACTCATTTTTTATACTGATACTTTTGGAATTTCTGCCGCTGCCGCAGGAACAATAATGCTTATTGCACGAATATGGGACATGGTAAGCGATCCTGTAATGGGAATCATAGCAGACAGGACTAATACGCGATGGGGAAAGTTCAGGCCTTATATTTTATGGATGGCCTTACCTTATAGTCTTCTGGCCATCTTAACTTTTACCACACCAGACTTTGGCCAAACAGGAAAAATTATTTATGCGGGGGTAACCTATCTCTTATTAATGACGGTCTTTACAGCGATCAACCTGCCTTATTCTTCATTGGGTGCAGTAATGACTTCGGATTCCTACGAAAGGGCCGGGTTAAATTCGTATCGCTTTATTTTTGCATTTATTGGTCAGTTTATCGTCACAGGTACTGCACTATCACTCGCTTTATATTTTGGTCAAGGTGACAGTGCCAAAGGCTATCAATACACTTTGACACTTTTTGCCATCATCAGTTTTATACTGTTCATGATTACATTCAAAACAACCAAAGAGCGTGTAGAACCACCAAAAGAACAAAAACAAAATCTGAAAGAAGATATTAAGAACTTGTTTAAGAACAAACCGTGGGTAATTCTTTTCTTCGTAGGAATCATCTCCTTTGTCATGTTTGCCATGCAAAACCTTTCTATTGCTTATTATTTCAAATACTTTATAGGTAATGAAGAGAATGTGCAATTGTTTAATGTAATCGGAACTGTAGCGCTGATCGCTGGTATTCCATTTTCAAAACCACTATCCAAACGATTTGGGAAACGGAATGTTTACCTGGCGAGTTCACTCCTTTCGGGTTTTTTCTTCATTCTACTTTATCTTCCGGGTACTGATAATATTGTATCCATCTATATGCTTAATATTCTTGCGAAATTTACTTATGCCCCGGCAGTTCCTCTGTTATGGACAATGTTGGCAGATACCGCGGATTATTCTGAATGGAAATCTGGAAGAAGGGCAACTGGGCTTATTTTCTCAGCAGCCACTTTTGCGCAAAAAGCAGGATGGGGTATTGGCGGTGCGCTGGCTGGCTGGCTTTTAGCTTTATATAAGTTTACCCCCAATATTGAGCAATCAGCGTCAGCTATAACAGGAATTAAATTGATGATTTCGATATTTCCGGGGGTCCTTTATATGTCTTGTGCCATTCTTCTCTTTTTTTATACCATTGATCATAAAACCTGTTTGTTGATGCAGAAAGACTTAGAATTACGAAAAGCGAATTAAAATTATCA
>PKSW01000198.1 GCA_002869465.1 Marinilabiliales bacterium | reverse complement strand
TACTAACAAGTGAATAGCTGTTACTATTCAATTACATTTTAAAGCACCGTACGATGAAAAATCTTAGAAAATTATTCCATTTAAGTTTATTGGCTTTTGTGTTAATATGTGTCGCAGGGATACAGTTAAACTACGTTTCAAGCATTGAAAATACTGACAATTCGGTAAATATTGTTACTAATGATCACCACCCGGAAGGCGATGTCGAAGCCGTTTGGTGTCCGTCAGGCAGACTAGCGAGTGCACACCACCGTCCGGAAGGCGATGTTGAAGCTGTTTGGTGTCCGTCAGGCAGACAGGCCTAAACAAAAGATACTAGTTTATATATACGTTCTTATTTAAGGTAGATATTACTACTTATACATTTACTGGCTGAATGTATGATTACAATGATCATGTTTTCTTCGTACGGTGGGAAACGATTTATTCTTGTTTCATACTATGGTCAAAGCCCTGGCAATTATTGTAATTATTGAAGTAACAGGCAATGATAACAAGCAACTACTTGAAAGGGCACTACGAAAAATCGTTTGAACAACAGAGGAATTTTTGGTAGAAGGTTAAAAAAGGACGCGATAGCGTCCTTTTTTCGTTTCAGAAAGTGATAATAATCGTTAATTTTGCCAACTATTTGCGATTATACACGTATACATACTAAATAGTTCAGGTGTACTTTTATAACCGGGATGCAGAAGATATACAACAAACAAGCACAAATGCATGCATATTGAGTGCCTACTATTATAAAACTGCATATATTCATAGCAGTATTGTGCATTTTTGTATGTTTATTCTTAAGCCATAATAGAGTATTCGCTGATGCGGCGAATAAACTTAACCAGCTCGATTCCGTACCTAGTAATCCTATTGAAAGACTAACTCATATCATAGATCGGGCAGAGGCGGCATGGAAAGATAATGACACTGAGAATGCAGAATCAATTGCCCTGAAAGGTTTCATATTATTGCGGGATCAACAGCTTCCTGATTCCATTTATGCAGAATTACTTCATATTTATGGAAAGATATTAGTTGACCAGCAGCACAATATCCAGGGAATAGATTCTTTATTAAAAAGTATCCAGTTAAAAATTCAGACTTTTGATGAACATCACAAATCCTTATCAAAAACCTACAATTACATCGGGATCGCTTATTTCCAGATGCGTGATTATCGGAAAGCGAATATATATTACAAAATGTCCGCTGGAATCCTGGTTAAAAATGGTTTATGGGGCCCCCATCTTTTCGATTCATATTTGAATATAGGTATTGTTGAAGCTGTGCAGGGTAAATATGACCTAGCTTTCAATTATTTTGATACCACCCGCATGGTATTGGACTCGATCGGACTGAAAGTTGACAGTTTACTAATCGCAAGATTTTATCTAAACTATGGAGCATTAGCAACATTGAATGGTAAATTCGAAGAGGGAAATAGTTACTTAAATAAAGGTGAAATTATTTTTCAAAAGAAATACGGTTCGGATTATTTGAGAATTTCTGACATTAATTTAAATAAGGGTCTGAACGCTTATTTTAACTATGATTTTAAGAAAGCGGAACTCTACTATAAAAAAGCACTTGAAATATACAGTCAGAATAATAACGCGGAGGACCGGATATCAAGAGCCGTTGGAAATTTAGCTGCAGTCAATTTAAAAATAGATCAATATGATCAGGCCATTCAATATTGCCATATAGGTTTGGAATACGAACCTCCTGATGAATTAAAATGGCTGCTTTATTCCAATTTAACACAGGCTTATATCGCTAAAAATGATGAGGAAAATGCGTTGATAAATTTCAATAGAGCCATTGACCTGGAAGAAGAAGGAAAAGTCAGTTCCATTAAAAAGATAAACCTGTATATTGAGTTTGCCAACTTTTTACTTAAGAAAGACCAATTTGCTGAAAGCAAAAAGTATTATCTCCAGGCTGCAGAATTCATTACAAATAGTTTTGGACAAAACGCTGCCGCTTATGCACGTATTTTGTCGCGACTGGGATATTATTATTTAGCAACAAATTCTATTGATTCGTCATTGCGCTATTTTAATGATGCCATCAGCATATGGAATGATGCGTCGGACAGCAGTGGTTCAAATATTGAAACGTATAATGAAGTCAGGTTTGCCGAATCTTATATAGGCAGGGCCAGAGCTTATTACAAAAAATACACGGAAACAAACAACCCTGAATTTCTGGAAGCCGGAAGTCGAGATATTAAAATGATCCTGGAACGGATGGAGCAGGTGATCAGCAAACTGGATAAAGAAAGTAAATTGTTGTTATTTGAACAATTGAAGCCTTCTTACAACCTGGCTATTGAAATCTCATATGAGCAAAACCGTTTAAGTGAAAAAAATGATTACCTGCAGGAGGTGTTTAATTATATGGAGCGGAGCAAATCTGCTGTTTTGCTGGCGTCGGTCAGAAACCTGAACGCATTAAAATCTTCGGATGTTCCTGCAAATATCATGCAACTTGAAAAGCAGTTGAATGAAGAAATTAATGGTTTGCGGCAATTACTAGCTGATGAAAAGCAAAAGCAATACCCGGCTATTGATAAAATCTCATTTTTTGAAACAAAATTGCTGAGCTTATTGCTGGAGCATGATAGTTTGGTTGATAACCTGGAAGAAAACTACCCAAAGTATTATGCTTTGAAATATGACAGGTCAACCATTCAATTACCGCTTCTTATTGAAAAGATAGGAGATGACGAAGCCATCATTGAATATGAAATAGCTGATTCCGCAATTTACATTTATGCTATTACGAAGAATGGAATTACGATACGTGATACGCGAATTGATACAACATTCTGGAATTCGCTTAATTATTTGCTAACAGTTAAGGATGTTGATATTTCTGAATTCAGAAAGTCAGAGATCCGGCAATTTTATGAATATTCAAATATATTATGGAAGCAACTCATTGAACCAGTTTGCCATTTTGTTAAAGAAAAGAAATTAATTATTATTCCTGATGGTGTATTGGGTTATTTACCTTTTGAGATTTTAGCCCGCACAACGGAACATCCAGAGGAATTGACCTTTAAGTCCATGCCCTATTTATTGAATGAATTTCCTGTTTCATATTCTTATTCCTCTACATTGAAGTACAATCCATATTTCGTGAAGAAAGAAGCAGTTAATAATCATGAGCTTATTGCTTTTGCACCTGATTATGGCCAGGACAATGAAAATCCTTCTCAAACCAGGAATCTTATATTTGAGAATCTGCCGAATTCGAAACATGAAGTGATCAGTATAGAAGAGATGTGGGGCGGTAAGTTATTCCTGGGAAATGATGCCACCAAATCGAACTTTATTAAAAAGGCCGGAAATTATAATGTAATTCATCTGGCTATGCATGCCATGATCAATGATTCAGTGCCTATGTTTTCAAAGCTCGTATTTTCAGAAACAAAAAAAGATACTTCAACTAGTTTTCTTAGTACTTACGAAATTTATGATCTGGTGCTCAATGCTTCCATGGTCACATTAAGTGCCTGTAATACCGGAACCGGAATACTTCGCAGCGGTGAAGGTATCATGAGTCTGGCCCGCGGTTTTATATATGCCGGTGTTCCTTCCATTGTGATGACACTATGGGAAGTGCAGGACAAGAGTGGTTCTGATATTATGACGAGGTACTATAGGAATTTGACCAGGGGCGATGCTAAAGATGTTGCTTTACAAAAAGCCAAGTTGGAATTCTTAAAAGACTCGCCTGATTACAGCACGCATCCATTTTACTGGTCAGCTTATATTGTTACCGGCGATACGCAGCCTATTAAAAACAGTAAGCTTCCTTTTATATATTCATTTGGGGCTTTGGGAATTTTGATCCTTACTACTCTTATTCTTTGGCTCATTATACGACATAAAAAAAGAAGCGGAAAAACTATATAAGTTTTTCCGCTTCTCTGCTTGCTTGTTCTTCACGTCTGTTTAATGACGTATTGATTAATTGTTTCCCATATCCTCTAAGAGTTGTTGGGCCCTGATGTTATAAATCGTATTACTATTAGTGATTTGCGCTAATATTTCTTTAGCCTGGTCTGTATTATTTGTAATGATATAACACAACCCGAGGTTCCACTCAGCCTGGTCAATGAATAAATTGTCTTTTTGATCTATTATATTTTTAAACTTTTCAATTGCCTGATCGTATTGTTGAAGTTCCATGTACGAAAATCCGGCATATAATTTTGCCACCACATTTTCAGGAGCTAATTCAAAAGCATATAACGCCTTTTCATAATTCTGCTGATCAAAATATTTTAAGCCATCATTTACCGGGCTGTATTCAGCTGCGGTGTTTGATCTGACAGTTAAAATAGAATTTTCAGTTGTATAGTACTGACCAAATATTTCTTCGTTGGTCATTGAATCGTTCATGTTAAATAAGAAACTAGCTCCAACCAGCAGGAAAATTGCAATTGATGCCGCAATTGATTGAACTTTCCATGACATGATACTGATTACATACTTGTTATTATTCTGGGATTCTTTGTAATGCAAATCGAGTAATGTTTCCCTCAAAGCCATTTTGTGCTCATCCTGAATGGCACCGAAGAAATCGCTTTCCGGGAAATTATTACTGATCATATGTTTGCTATCTGGTTTCATTTTTTTTACAGTTTTAGCGTATTGTCATTATTCTCTTTTATTTTTTTGAGCAGTTGTTCTTTACAAAGTCTTCTTTTTTTATAAGTGAAGCCTGTTGATTTATAATTTAACTCTTCAGTTATCTCTTTTGTTGTTAAGCCCTTTGCGAGCAACTTAAACAGTTTCTGACATTCTTTGCTAAGCTTTAAGAAGTTCTCCTGATATAATCTAACACGTTCTTCTTGTTCGAGTTCTTCGTCCAGTTGTACAACATAATTGTTGTAACCGTATAATTCTGTTTCGTTTTTATACTCAAACTCCTCGTGTTGACTTGGCGAACTATCTCTTAGCTGTTTCAACCACCTATATTTACAAACGCTGTAAAAATAAGTTATAAAAGTATTTTTTAAGATCAAGTCCCCCGTTCGTGCCTGCTCATACACAACCATCAAACTATCCTGAAAAACATCCCATGCATCGGTTTCGCTTCCGCCATGCTTTAATACATAGCTTTTGATTGACGCAAAGTACTTGTCATACACGTATTGAATAACGATTCTATCGTTTTCAACTATACCAGCAAGGATTCTTTCAGTCGAGAACTTTGCCACTGTTCAATTATTAGTACCAGATTAATGTAAAATTATACCCCCCTTTCAATTTATTTTTCTTTTTCCAATTTGTGGAATTTTCAAATAGATTGAATATCAGTTAAATAGGGTCGTATGACTTTACGGATTCATTTTAAATAAATTTTACTCTTTATTATTATCACTTAATTTACGTAGGAATCCCTACTATGTTACAATACGCCTGTAATAATAACGCTCAATAAAAAATTGTGAAACGTGTTTTTTAATAAATTTGGACATGCAGAAAGTTATTGGTGTCATTCTTATTCTATTTTATTCAGGGATTTCCCATTCACAGGAGTCATTATCTTCCCAAAATGATAAAGTCAACAGAATTGTATTTTACAATGTTGAAAATTTTTTCGATCCATATGTTGATTCAACTCGGGAATACAATGAATTTACATACGAGGGCAATTTGCACTGGAGCTATAAAAAATATGAGAAAAAGCGAAATGATATATATAAAACTCTTGCCGCTATTTCGGGCTGGAAGCCATTAACAGTAGTTGGCCTGGCAGAAATTGAAAATTATTTGGTGCTATATGAGCTGATAGAAAAAACCCCGTTTAAATTTGAGAATTATCAGATCGTTCATTTCGAGTCTGAAGACTTCAGAGGCATTGAAACAGGTGTTTTATACAATGCTGACCTTTTCCTTTTGATTCATGCTGAGCAGATTCAAATTAGCACTCCGCTTGACACTGCTTTTAAAACAAGGGATATCATATATTTGAAGGGGTTGCTTGATACGGATACGATCCATCTATTTTATAATCACTGGACATCCAGGTACAGAGGACTTCTTGAGTCAAAGGATTACAGACTGTTGGCGGCCGAGCAATTAAAAAAGTCCATCGATTCCATTACTTTCGTAAACCCTGAAGCTTACATCCTTTGTATGGGCGATTTTAATGACAATCCTACGGATCAAAGCATTCAATATTTAACTAACGATGTCACTGGCATGTTAAAACAACTTCCGTATAGTAATACAAATAAAGATGTGAAGGGAACATTGAAATACCAAGGAAACTGGAGCTACTTCGACCAAGCCATCGTTTCTGAATCTCTCACAATTAGCGATAGCGGTTTATATATCAAGGACAATAAGGCTACCATTTTTGATGCTGGTTTTCTGCTGGAAAAGGATGAGAAGTTTTTGGGAGTTAAACCATTCAGAACCAATGTTGGCTTTAAATATAATGGTGGGATTAGTGATCATTTACCCATCTTTGTAGATGTAATTAAGAGAGACTAATTGCCATGAATCGTCAGGCATTTAAAAGATTTCTTAGAATCACCGGACCTGGACTACTCTATGCAGGTGCGGCCATAGGCGTTTCGCACTTGGTGCAATCAACCAGGGCTGGTGCCATGTTTAATTTCGACTTGGTTTGGGTGCTAATAGTAGCAAATTTCCTGAAATATCCTTTTTTTGAGTTTGGCCCGCGTTATGCCACAGCTACAGGCGCCTCATTGGTTGACGGTTACCACCGGATAGGTAAATGGGCTGTGGTAGTTTTTGCCATATTGACAATAATGTCCATGTTTATTGTTCAGGCTGCGGTAACGGTAGTTACGGTTGGCTTAATGGCCTACATATTTAACATCACCATCCAAATTACGACCTTATGTGTGATTGTTTTAATTGGTTCAGCCGTGTTCCTGATATCAGGAAAATATAATGCTTTGGATAAAGTTATAAAATTTATTATCGTTCTTCTTGCCCTTTCAACGATTGTTGCAGTTTTTGCAGCTATAGGGGTTCAAGGTGAAATTTCACGGGATGTGATCCAACGTTTTAACTGGACAAGTTTAACAGATATTTTCTTTCTTATAGCTTTTATTGGCTGGATGCCAGCGCCGATTGATGTCTCTGTTTGGTCTTCGATTTGGAACCTGGAAAAAAATAAAGAGTTGGGTTATACACCCCAAATGAAGAATGTATTGCTGGAATTTAAAATTGGATACATAGGAACGGCCATACTGGCTTTGGGGTTTTTAGCTTTGGGCGCACTGGTCATGTCAGGAACTGGCGAAACATTGTCATCAAATGGGGTATAGTTCGCCGGCCAACTGATAAGTATTTATACAAACAGCATTGGCAGATGGTCCTACTGGATTATTTCGATGGCTGCACTCACAACCATGTTGTCAACTACCATTACGGTTTTGGATGCTTATTCGAGAGTGATGAATCCCATTGTTGCGTATATTTTGCCTGGGGTATGGAAGAAATTCAGGAATAAAGATAAGTTACGATGGTTCTGGTATTTTTTTATTATTACAGGAGCTGCATTCATACTGGCATTTGCGGCAAAATCAATGGTGCATATGGTAACTCTGGCGACCACCTTATCTTTTTTAATGGCGCCTGTTTTCGCATGGCTGAATTATAAAGTGGTTACTGATGAACATATGCCTCTGGAATCAAGGCCTGGCAAATTCCTTAGGGCACTTTCATGGATTGGGATCATTTTCTTTGCTATTTTCTCCATCATTTATATCTACTGGCGTTTTCTGATGTAAACGAAGTGCTTTTATTTATTGCAGATTTCCCTGTAATCGCAATAGGAGCAAATATTTTCGTCTGTTGTTTGTTCGAATTGAATGGAAGGATCGAAAATTTCACAAATTAGGTTCATTAAGTATTCCTCAAAATAATTTTCTTCATCGGGCAACTTTGGCTCGATTAATCCATAAGAAAGCATTCTCAAACTATATATACCAAGTTGAGGAGAAAGTGTTGGCTGATATTTCTTTTCATATAAATACGCATAGAAAAGTAATTGAAATAATTTGTCTTTGTCTTTGCCTGGAAATTCTTCCCAATCTTTCAATGCCAGGTCTCTGGGCTCGACTTTTCCAGTTTTATAATCGATTATGCGTATGTGATCTTTCTGAATCAGTTTTTCAATCCGGTCAAGATAACCTTTCAATTTGACTTCCTGATCTTCAAAATCAAGAATCACCTCTAATTTTTCTTCCAAACCGATAATTTGTTTAAGGGGGGTTGATCTATCCTCAATTTCAGCCATTAAAAACTGGGTGATGTATTTTTTGGCCACTTCGTATATTAAATGGTTTTTACCGGTTGAAATATTACCTCCATTGAAATTCGCTTTAAAAGCCATATCCAGCATCGAATCAACTTTAGGAAGCATTTCCTTCAGTTTTTCAGGATTTATGGGTTTGTCAATAAACGGCGTATAAATTTTTTCCAGCACGTCATGTATGGCGTTTCCAAACACGTTGAACTCTATGTCCGGTTCAATTTTATCCGATTCTTTGAGTTTGAGGATTTCCCTGAAATAGAATTTTAAGGAGCAGTTTCTGTAAACATTTAAAGCGGATGCAGAAAAACCTGTTTTTGCTTTTTCCGAAACCAATTGCAGGATGCTGTTGTTTTTTAGAATTGAAATGCTCTGTTCGTCAGGTATTTGTCCTATGTCAATGTTCGTTATATATGGAACTATACGAATAGATTTATTGACCTCTGCAAGCTCATTTTCCAGTTGCAAGAGGAATCTGCTTTTTTCACCACTCCCCATTTTAGCACTATCGGTATTATACAGAATAGTGATGTTTTCGGCGCGTTGTAATAGCCTGTAGAAATGATATGTAAATATGTCATTTTTATCTTTGGGCATGGGTAATTTATTGTCATGCCGAATATCAAACGGTATAAATGATTCGAATTCGCTTGTTTTTGGAAGTATGCCTTCATTGGCTGAAAGCAGAATGATATTTCTAAAATCCAGATTTCGTGTTTCAAGCATACCCATGATCTGTATTCCGGTTAAAGGTTCACCTTTCAGGCTGATTTCACTGCGCCGGAATAGTTGGATAAATATTTTCTGTAACGCCTGCAAACCAAAAACATGCACCCTGGATTGCAGCATGGCATGTACTTTCTTTACAATGGAATATG
>PKSW01000342.1 GCA_002869465.1 Marinilabiliales bacterium | reverse complement strand
CAACAACATTGTAATTGGGATATTCTTTCAAAATCCGCTGCATCCACTCCGCCATAAAGTCCTTATAGGCATAAGGATACGTATCCTGCCGGATACCATCCAATCCTAAATATTCAATCCAACAAATGGTATTTTGGATGATAAATTCCGCCACGTAAGGATTGTGCTGGTTCAGGTCGGCCATGGAAGGATCGAACCAGCCTTTTACCATCTTATCAAAGTCGTAGCCTGCCACATTCGGATCACTTTGAACGATCCCTCTATAGTTTGAACGTGTGAATTCAGGCCATTGGTTATACCAATCGTTTGCCGGTAAATCATCATTCCAATAGTAGCCAGTTCCGCAATGGTTGGCCACCATATCCATAATGATCTTCAATCCTTTTTCGTGTGCTTCTTCCGCAAGCTTTTTATAATCTTCATTGGATCCATACCTCGGATCAACTTTATAATAATCTGTGATAGCGTAGCCATGATACGATTGCTGAGGCATATTATTTTCCAGCAGTGGATTGATCCAAAGAGCAGTTACGCCTAATTCCTCCAGGTAATCCAGATGGTCTGTTATGCCTTTTATGTCACCGCCATGCCTTCCCAACGGATCTTTCCGATTGGGTTTTTCAAGCATGCCTTCTGCCTCGTCATTTTCAGGATCACCATTGGCAAAACGATCAGGCATCAGCAGATAGATCACATCAGAATTATCAAATCCTTTGAAAAGTTCAGGATTATTTGATCTTTCATTTAGAAGGTAAGTATAGCTATCAACAATCTTTTTACCTTCTTTGAATTGAATTTCAAAATTACCTGCTTTCGCATCTTTAGAAATTTCGAGGTTCAGAAAAAGATAATTCGGACTTTCCAGGCGGACCACTTCTTTAAGCGCCACTCCCGGATAGTCAATATTGGGTTGGGTAGATGCTATGTTCTCCCCATATACCATTAATTGAAGGTTTGGATAATTCATTCCTACCCACCAGTTGGGAGGATCAATCCGGTTAACTTCTGCTTTTTTTGCCTGCAGTTGCAACGACAACCCAATCGCCAAAATGAATGTGAAAATGTGCAGTCGATTCATAATATTAGTGACTTTAACTTAATGTAACTCCCAAAAATAATATAAAAACACGTGTTATCTCTTTGTTGCTATTGCTCCTGTTAATTAATTGTCTTAAAAATATTTAAGTTCCTCTGAAGCACCCTTCGCAATCGTTTTAGTTGCTGTTTTAAACCTTCGAATTTAAAGAAACTATAAATACTTCAGTCGTCTCACCTGCATAAAGCTAAACCTGCCTGTCTTATCACTAATTTTGTGTTAAAGTGAAAATAACAAACATGAATCCTGAACAATTATTACTGCAATACTGGAAAGAACTTTACCCTGGGGAGTCTGACCACCGGCTTATCGAATTTCTGGAGCATTTAAACATTGAAAGACCAGATACAGGTACTGGAAATAGATCGGATTGGTATAAAGATGCCGTTGTATATTCATTGTATGTCGATCTTTTTAATAACGATTTTGATGGATTGATTAACAAACTGGATTACCTGCAGGAACTTGGAGTAGATTGTCTCTGGCTGTTACCTATCCTTGATTCGCCCATGCGTGATGCGGGTTTTGACATCCGGAATTATGACCGTATCAGGGCCGACTTGTTGGGATTAGAGGAAGATTTCAATAAATCCGAACAGGAAAATATTTTTGGCCGATTCCTGGAAGAAGCGCACAAACGAAATCTGAGAGTAATTTTCGACGTTGCGATTAACCATTGTTCTGATGAACATCCCTGGTTTGTGGAGGCCAGGAAATCAGAAGACAATCCATATCGTGATTACTATATTTGGAACAGGGATACTTCTAAATATGGCGATGCCCGTCTTCTTTTCAAAGGAATAGAAGATAGCAACTGGGAGTCGAATGGAGACGATTGGTACTATTTCCATCGCTTTTTTAATTTCCAGCCCGATTTAAACTACCGGAACCCGGAAGTGTTGCTGGAAATGTCAAAAAACCTGTTGTACTGGCAAAAGATGGGTGTTGATGGTTTCAGGGCAGACGCCATTCCGTATTTATGGAAAGATGATGGCACATCATGCGAGAACCTCCCGAAGACACACACCATCGTTAAATTTTTCAGGGCCATGCTCGACTATGTAAAACCGGGCACACTCCTACTGGCCGAAGCCTGCCAGAAACCCAACGAGGTGGTTAAATATCTGGGTGATGGAGATGAATGCCATGCAGCCTACCACTTTCCATTGATGCCTATGATGTTCAAAGCCATTGCTGCCGGAGATGGCACTGCGGTTAAAAATACCCTGAATCCTTCTGTTACTCCTGAGATTCCAGAAAATGCGCAGTGGTTTACGTTTCTGCGGGTACACGATGAGTTAAGTCTTGAGTTGGTGTATGTTTCGGAAGAAGACCGCAAATTTATTCATGATAATTACTGCCTTAAACCTGAATGGGATTTCAGGGTTGGCGAAGGTGTTTCCGCCCGCTTATCCGAATTGATGCAACGCGACGAGCGAAAAATAGCACTGGCTTATTCACTTATGCTCACGTTGGTAGGGTCTCCTGTGGTCTACTACGGTGATGAATTCGGCAAGTTGAATGATGAAAAGTATTATGCCGAGCAAATTCAGTTAACCGGTAAAGACGATACCCGCTTCCTGGTCAGGGGCCGGATTGAATGGAAGAAACTGGAAGATAATTTAATGGATGAAGAAAACTTCCATTTTAAGGTCTACCATACGATTAAGGAGATGCTCAATACCCGAAAAAAATATAAAGTTTTTGGAAGAGGCAGTACCGAATTTATCGAAACGCCAGATCTTTTATCCGAAAAAAGCAGCGGTTTGTTGTCCTACTTCAGGAAATATGATGACGTTAAAATACTGATAGTTAACAATCTTACGAACAACCCGGTACAATTTAACAATCATTTACCTCAAAATGATCTTGCATTGCTATATCCAAAAGGATTTACCATGGATGAAGGCAATAATACAATGCATTTGGAACCGCATGGTTTTGCCTGGTTTTTGGTACTTTAGCCACATGAAAACCCTCTGTTTAGCTTTCCTTTTGGTTCTGATGGCAACAGCCGGATGCACACAACAAAATCCACAGGTAATAATCAAGACTGTGTTCGGTGATATTACTGTCGAATTATATCCCGACAAAGCCCCGGTAACCGTCGATAATTTTCTTACATATGTAAAGGAAAACAGGTTCAGAGAAGCCACATTTTACCGCGTTGTTACTTTGGAAAACCAGCCCGATAATGATATAAAAATTGAAGTGATCCAGGGCGGAAATTTTGATGATGACCACCCTGATTCATTACCGCCTATAACCCATGAAACTACAGATCAAACGGGAATCAAACATAAGGATGGCGTTATTTCGATGGCCCGGATGGAGCCCGGCACAGCCAACGATGATTTCTTTATTTGTATCGGTGATCAGCCCGAACTGGATTTTGGGGGCAAGCGAAATCCTGACGGACAAGGATTTGCGGCTTTCGGGAAAGTGGTAAAAGGCATGGACGTAGTGCATAAAATACACCAGGTGCCTGCACCGGAACAGTGGCTTGAAAAAGATATCCCCATTTTAGCTGTTGAGATGGTAAAGTAATTTTATTCTAATTGTCATTCTGAGTGTAATCGAAGAAAAAGACAATGCCTCTATTCTTTGCAAACGATTGTATCAATTCATTATGAGAAGCTAATTCAGTAACGAATTAAAAAACGGCAACTGCTGCTAAATCAGTACCTTTGTTAGCAATTTTATAACGAATTTTGCATTTCATTCAACAATTAAACACACATGTCAAAACACCAGTTTGAAGCAGTTATTTTCGACCTTGATGGCGTTATTACCAAAACGGCTAATGTGCACAGCCGTGCCTGGAAAAAAATGTTCGACGATTACCTGCGGTTTCGTGAAGAAACAAAGGGAGAATCATTCAGGGAATTTACTTCTGAAGACTACTTACATTATGTAGACGGAAAGCCGCGCTATGATGGGGTGAAGTCATTTTTAGATTCCAGGAATATTTCTTTACCTTTTGGAACACCTGAAGACAACCCCGAAGAAGAAACTGTATGTGGATTGGGCAACAGGAAAAATATTGCTTTTAACGAAGTGCTGAAAAATGAGGGGGTTGAGGCTTATCCATCCACCGTCAGATTACTCGAACAATTGAAGAAAGACGACATCAGGATTGGTGTGGCCTCATCCAGTAAAAATGCCGAAGGTGTTCTGAAGGCTGCCGGACTGATGGATTTCATCGAAACACGGGTTGATGGCGTTGTTTCAGCCGACATAGGATTAAAAGGCAAACCTGCTCCTGATATTTTCGTGACAGCTGCTAAAAACCTGGGTATTGAACCTCACAATGCGATCGTTGTTGAAGATGCAACTTCAGGTGTGCAGGCAGGTAAGAATGGCAATTTCGGACTAGTTCTGGGGCTTGCCAGGGAAGACAATGTAGAAGCCCTGAAAGCCAACGGTGCAGATATCGTTGTTGAAGACCTGGAAGAGATCACGCTGAACGATATCAACGATTGGTTTGAAAAAGGTATAGAAGAAGATAACTGGAAACTGAAATACAACGATTATAACCCAGACAAAGAAAAATCGCGTGAAGCATTGTTAACTATTGGAAATGGTTTTTTCGGAACCCGGGGTGCTATGGAGGAAACAACTTCAAGTGAATCCAATTATCCCGGAACCTACATTGCCGGCATGTACAACAGGCTGATCACGACGATTTCAGGCAGGGATATTGAAAATGAGGATTTTGTCAATGTGCCCAACTGGCTGAAGATCAATTTTAAAATTGACGATGAAAGTTGGTTCAGTCCGAACAAAACTACCGTCAACAGTATCAGCAGGGAACTGGATTTAAGAAACGGGCTGCTTTCAAAAACAATGATCGTAACGGATTCGGAAGGCCATAAGACCAAGATCGAATCTTATCGGATGGCAAGCATGGCCAACATGCACCTGGCCGCCATTAAATACCGGGTTACACCCCTGAACTATTCCGGTTCGATGAGTTTTTGCAGTTCGCTGGATGGTACCCACAAAAATGAAGGTGTTAAAAGATACAACTCGCTGAACCAGCAACATCTTGAACCTATGGAACAGGGTGGTGATGGCCCAACGACATTCTTAAAAGTCAGGACAACACAATCCCACATTGAGATTGTGGAAACTGCCAAACTACAATTTCGTGTAAATGGATCAGATCAACTGGTGGAATACGGTGTTTCAATGGATGATGGAATTGTTTACACGATGATCGATCATGAAGCGAAAGCTGGAGAAACCATTGAGATCGAAAAGCTGGTAAGTATTCGCACCTCCCAATTTGATAAAAAAGATATATTGACACAGGCTTTGTGGGATGTTGAGAATGTAAATTCATTTGATGAACTCTTGATTGACAGCACAAAAGCATGGAAGGACATCTGGCAACAAGCCGATATTGAAATCGAAGGTGACCGCATATCGCAAAAATTACTTCGGATGCACATTTACCACCTGATGGTATCTGCATCACCCCACAATGTGAAACTGGATGCCAGCGTAACTGCCCGTGGACTGCATGGCGAAGCTTACCGCGGCCACATCTTCTGGGATGAATTATTCATCCTCCCATTTTATGATATTCACTTTCCCAATGTGGCCCGTTCAATTTTGATGTACCGTTACCGGAGATTGGAGAAAGCACGCGCCTATGCCAAAGCATATGGATATAAAGGCGCCATGTTCCCCTGGCAAAGTGGAAGTGACGGGCGGGAAGAAACCCAGGTAGTGCATTTGAATCCCATTTCGGGTGAATGGGGCGAAGACCACAGCTCGCTGCAAAGGCATGTTTCATTGGCCATCGCTTACAATACATGGCAGTATTTCCACATTACTGACGATATCGATTTCATGCAGAAATACGGCATGGAAATGTTCCTGGAAATCTGCCGTTTCTGGGCCAGCAAATCAAAACTGGATTCTGCAACCGGTAAATATTCCATCAAAGGTGTTATGGGGCCTGACGAATTCCATGAAATGTACCCTGATGCTGAGGAAGGCGGACTGAAAGACAATGCCTATACCAATATCATGGTCAGCTGGATGATGGGCACAGTCCCTGGTCTGCTTTCCGTCATGAGTGATTCATCGAAAAAAGAAGTTTTCTCAAAAATCTCTCTCTCAGAAGACGAGATAAATCATTGGGGGGAAATCCACCGGAGCATCAATCTTGTAATTTCCAACGAAGGCATCATTTCGCAGTACGACGGATATTTCGACCTGAAAGAATTGGACTGGGATTACTACCGTGAAAAATACAGCAATATCTACCGGATGGATCGTTTGCTGAAAGCCGAAGGTAAATCGGCCGATGACTACAAGGTAGCCAAGCAGGCGGACGCACTGATGACTTTTTATAACCTCGACAAGGAAAAAGTGGATCAGATTTTAACCGATCTGGGTTATAAACTGCCATCTGATTACCTGGCTAAAAATCTTGCCTATTACCTGGAACGCACTTCCCATGGCTCCACGCTAAGTCGTGTGGTGCATGCCCAATTAGCCGATATGGCAGGCGATGAGGAGTTAAGCTGGAAACTATATTCCGATGCTTTGTCTAGTGACTATAATGACATACAAGGCGGAACCACCGCCGAAGGCATCCATGCAGGGGTAATGGCCGGCACGGTAATGATTGCATTATCAACCTATGCAGGTATCGACCTGAGAAGCGACATACTGACCATTGAACCTACCATGCCCGGCCAGTGGAAAAGCATCAAATGTAAACTGGGATTTAAAAAAGTGCAGTATTCGATCACCATCACCAGCGACAAAGTATGTATTTTTGCCAGCGCCGATGCAATGGTAAAAGTACTTAATGAAACCTTTTACTTACAGGCTGATAAACCTGCTGAAATACATTATTAAATTATGCTCAACGATGTAATTACCATAAAGGAACACCATACGCAGGCCGCAGAATTGGTTTTTGAGAAAATTTCTCAAAAAATTGACAAGAAAAAATATATCATTGCCATAGCAGGTGAAGTGAGTTCAGGTAAAACTACACTGGCTTATTTGCTAGGTCGTATGTTTAAAATAAAAGGGATTCCTTCTAAAAGTATTGACCTGGTTGATTTTTACAAGGTGCCACCACTCGAAAGAAGGGCGTGGCGACAAAAACACGGCATCAGTGAGGTAGGCGTTGAGGAATACGATTGGGAACTGATCGAAAAAACGATTCAAAGTTTCCTGGATAGCAAAAAAATGACCATGCCCCAGGTGGACCTGCATACAGACCTTGTGGATGAAGTAACTACGGACTTTAAAGATATTGAAGTGCTGATCATCAGCGGATTGTATGCTTTTCATTGCGAGCACATCGATTATAAAATTTTCATGGAACTAACGTACAGAGAAACCTATGAAAATCAAAAATATACAGGTAAAGAAGTGATGGACAGTTTCAGGAACAAAATACTTGAAAAAGAACACGAAGCGGTTCAAAGCCAGAAGAAAATGGCTGATTATTATATTGATTTCAATTTATTTTTAAACAGTTACCATTTATAAAATCAAACAAATGCTCGAAGACGTTTTATTAATCCAGGACAAACATCGCGAAGCTGCTGCGGTTATTGTTGAAGAAATTCTCAACAACAAGAAAGATAAATATATTGTAGCCATTTCCGGCGAGTCGGGTTCCGGAAAATCGGAGTTAACACATGTAATCGCTAAAGATTTGCGAAAACACGGCATTTTTGCCAAACCCGTCCATATCGATAACTTTTATAACACTTTACCGCTTGAAAGAACCAAATGGCGCATGGATAAAGGCATTGAAAACGTAGTTGGGCTCAATGAATATAAGTGGGATGAGATCAACCGGGTAATAGATGATTTTAAAAATGACCGCACCTCCACCATGCCCTGCGTCGACCTGGTAACCGAGCAGATCGACCAGCTCACCACCAACTTCAAAGGTATTGATATGCTGATAATTGACGGCCTGTATGCCATCAATACAGATGGGGTGGATTTACGGGTTTATATTGAACTAACCTACCACGAAACAAAAAAAGCCCAGAAAGACCGCGGCAAAGAACCGCAGAATGAATACCGAATGCGGGTGCTGGAGCAGGAACACCAGCAGGTGCTTTCCATCAAACCAAAAGCGGATCTGTTTGTGAATATAGATTACCAAGTGGTGCGGGCTCATCATGATTAGCATTCAGGTAAGAAACCACAAAATTTTATTCTTTAAGTTCAATTCCCCTTTAGCTTAATGCTAAAACACATTTACTTTTTTATTTTCTTTTTCCTGGGTCTGGGCTCGGGAAGTTCTTTCAGAGTAATTCTTACCAATTCACTGAGCCATTCCCTATCTTCAATTTTATCTTCTATCAGGAAACTCATTTTTGCCCCAGGATAAGGTGGCGCTTCAACCACCTCTTTTATGAAAGCACGACCCGCCTGGGTAGGTTTGATAAATAGTTTATTATCGCAGATAAGTCCGAAAATTTTTCCATTTGAGAAGATTCCATATTCCCCAAACATACTTTTAGCAGTGATGTCACCAGAGTTTTCAATCTGGTCCACAACGAAATCCACGAATTCTATATGAGTTGCCATCTATTTCATTTGCATCTGAAAACATTTTCGTTCCCATCGGCATATTCAAATTTAATTGGTCCTGTTTTTATATTTTCCGGCCGAATGCATTTGTTAAGCTCTGTATTTTAATCAATCCTTTTATTTAATTTCAAAATTTTTATTTCCTGATGATTGCAGCGGCATCAAGCAGGGGGCCAAGTAGGTTTGCAGCACCTCCATGCTCGATAATCTTACCATCTGCTACTCGGTCAACATTAACCCCGGTGAATGTGATTTGCTTTCCGGTAGACTTAATCCCTAAATAATCCCAGTTTTCCTTAAACGTGCCAGTAACTGAATAGATGGTCGCAACCCAATCACCTTCGGATATCTGATTTTCTATAGTCAGTTTCAGATCAGGAAAAACCTTCCTTACGCCAAGCACATGATCTATGGCTCCTTGTATTCCAATCGGGTATCGCTCACCTTCATATATTTCCGTATAATCTTCTGATATGAATTCATGGATATTGGATACATCTCCCGTATTTTCTATTTCTTCGACAAATCGTCGAATAATGGCTTTGTTATCAAGTTTTTCCATAGTTATTCTGGATTTTTTGCGTGGTTAACGGTTTAGGCTATGCCCAGTAAGGGATTTCTATGCTTTTCCGTTTCAATTTATTACTAATTTATATTATTTGCATTTACTTTCAATTTACAACTAAAACCCTTATTGGGTATAGCCTTTGTTAGCGGTTCGGTATTATTTTTCTATTGTCCTGAAAAACTCCCTATCCCAAACAGAGAAGTAAGTTTCAGCGTCAAAATCTTCATAATAGATGAGGAATTTTCTAAGGTTCTTCCTTACATTCTCCGGGTATGCCCTTAAGTAAGCCATTTTTATTTCTGCCTGATTTATAATATTAATTTGGACGACTGCTTCAGGCATTCCTTCAATTCCATATAATTCGTTGGCTGCCGGACTCGCTTGTGGATAACCCCATTTTTCCATTTTTGGTGTCATATATTTATCTATCTCTGTTTCCACATGTTTTGTTAAAACACTCTGATAAATCCATTGCGCATTAATTTTGCCTTCATTGAATAAATCTAAAACCAGTTGACTTAAAAAAACATGATCCGGATGACCATACCCTCCTTTAATATTATCAAGCGTGAATAGTACAGAGGGATTAAATTCATTTATTTGTGTTATTAAAGCATCCGCTACTTTTTCATGAAGATACTGGTTTTTAATCTCATCATAAGGTATCGGCATATAGGGATATTTCACTGTGTCTTCCCCCGGGCGATAAAGACCGTCTTCTAATATTTTTTCGGAACCCTCGCAAATAATATGTGCAGGATTTTTATTCTCTCCGGGCATATGATGCAGCTCAAAGCTTAGCTGCTTGATCGTCCAGCCATTTGCTGTTAGTTTGGCAATTGTTCCTGACATCATGCAATCATCGTCATCATGCGCAACTATTACTAAGGCTCTTTTATTAGCCACGGTATCCAAATAACTATCTTCCGGATAGTTCTCTGTGGCGGCAAATTTTTTAAGATCTTCAATGGTTGGTTTATAGGTGCATGCAGCCATAGTAGTAATTAAAACCACTAATGTTATCAATTTAATAGTTCCCATAATAATAGATGTGTTTTTTATATAAACAGCTAACTTGTTTTATATGCGCCTCTCAAATTTAATTAAACTATCGATTAAATACCTAGGTATAAATAACGTAAGCGAAATTAATTCATTGTAAACGAAAATAAATGTTTTTAAACTAAATCCTGTTTCGGGTCTTATAATTCAGTTCAGGCGCCGATACAACATCAAATTCAATACATAAATTGAATATCTGTTCGTAATAACTCTATTTTAATTATTCAGACAGGTGCAGGAACGTTTCCCCGGTTTTAAGCTTTAAACAAAAACCGGTTTACTCAT
>PKSW01000423.1 GCA_002869465.1 Marinilabiliales bacterium | reverse complement strand
TACATTTGTATCTCCAGAATATTGTCCTGCTGATTCAGCATTGCTAACAACTGATCTTTCGGAATTACAGCGCCGCCCTGCCTGTACTTGTTTTCCTCATGTGTGAAGGCTATTACTTTTCCATTAACTAAAATAGTTTTGGGGCTAAAGTTGCTATCCTTTATCGTATAAACGAACTTCAATGAACGACCCATAAAATCCAGGGAGGCGGAAAGGCCATCAAAAGAGAAGGGCACTACCGGATCAATGATAACTATCCCGGATTCAATCCGTAATCCAAGCAACCTGGAAACAATCAGTCCAATATAAATGCCCGGCCCACTTGAATATATGCGCCACCCGCCTTTAAGTGACATATTACATGTTCTTATTTCATCGTAGTATTCATCAGCCTCATAACGGTTTTTAAAAACGACATCTGAACTGCTGTAATAGCAATTCGACTGCCTGAAATCACCGCAAGGCACAATATCCCTATATCCGACAGGGATGGCCTGGCGAAGTGCTTTTATAAAAGCATCTGCTTTCCCCATAAGGGCAAGGGCTTCGGCATAACGAATATGCTCATGTACATACATCAGTCCAATCTCACGGCCAAAAAAAGTACTGCTTTCGGCCCGCTGGAAAATGGTTTCAATACCCCCTTTATATTTAAGCGGATGGTCCATCAGGCGAGCGCCATCAGGGCCTTTCAAGTGCATTTCGATAAGATCCTGGTGGAGTTTTGCCTGCTCCTTCGTAAATAATCCACTGATGATTCCTCTGTTCATGGGCAAAATGCTGTAGTGAATGCCTGTTTTATGATCTTTTGGATGAAGCAATATACTGATGCTGAGGTCGTCTTCTACCACGCCATAACCGGCAACTACACCATCAACAACCAGATATTTGTTAAAATCTGCTTTGATCCTGTCACAGATCTCACCCAACTTATCAGCCATTGCCAAATTGCCAATAAGTTCATATACGCTGCTAAAACCGGAAAATGCCTGGTAATTCATTTCTACTGTCCAGCTGGAAATCATGCGGGCTGCCTGATCTTTGCTGACCGGCTGCAACGAATCATTCCAGTCGCCACCACCGAATGGAACAAGGGACGTGCCCGGTATGAAAGAACCAACGATCATATTGATAAGCCTTTCGACGTGTTCTGTGAGAGGAGTTTTCTCAGCGTGGGGGTCTCCATTTTCATGATAATAAGGTAAAATCTCATAGAGAATCTCTGTATCGCCGGTAACTTTGATATAATTACTAACGGCCATAATGCACCAGTAAAAAATATCTCCGTGAGCTTCATGTGCCCTGATATTTCGGTAGCTATCAAACATCCACCATTGTGGCCATCCTCCATCCGGGTTTTGATTAGAAAAGATTTTGCAAAGTAACTTCCTGGCCTCGTTATATTTTCCTAATGTTAATAGCAACTCAACCGGTCCCTGGGACACATCGCGTGTACCCCAGGCTGCTCCACTGAATTGCTCCAGACCGTAAGGTGTTAAATAATGGATCAGTGCATTCATACCATACCAGGGAAGGATTTCCCTAATGGCAGCAAAGTCTTCCTGCTCTCCCTGTAGGGACAGGTTTAAAGACAATTCCTGCCAGTCAGACTGTGCATCCTGACAATCTGAAGACCACTGGTAATCAGCATCTTCAATTTGAACTGCTTTGGCTGGTGCGTTGACTTCGCCTATAAAGCTCATGCAAAAATCAGTAGTTTCACCAACTTCTAGGACGAAGAACGAGCTTCCCGACCAGGTATGATTGGGAAAGAGCGATTCCTCGCCAGAAGCCCTGTAATCAGAAAAGGAATTCTGGATGATTATCCTGAACTGAGCCTGAAGAAATTTAGCTGCAATCATGCTATCCGCACCTGGTTTAACCACATATTCACCGATAGTACTCCCGTCTATAATATCCCAACCGTTTATATCGTCAAAATTATGGGTGATGAGCAACTTAACTGGATTGCCACTGATCACTTTGAAGTCAAGGTTGACCTGAGGGGCTTTTTTAGACGTCCACGTTCGAATCTGAAAACAAGATTCGCCATGTTTGTAAATCCAGCGACAATGATTCAGTCCAATCTCAAAGGCAGAGGGAACCCCAAGTAAGTATTTACAGCCGTTCATTTCAACAAAAATCCGCTGGCCCGATTCCCATGACTGATTGAATTGACTGGTGCAAACTGATAGCAGTGTATTGAAATTCGTATTGCCTTGTGTGAGATGAGAACTGAACACGCCAAAGGCAAAAGAAGTGTTGGAAATGATGTCTTCAGTCGGTATTAAACCTGCTTTTGCCTGCATAATATGAGCATGTGGGCGATCCGTTATAGTTTCTTTGGTCCGCAGCACTATATGGTTGTTTTTTTCACTGAAAAATGAGAGTAATTGTCCATTCTCCTTTTCGCTATGACGTCTCTTTTTTCCAAAAAAGTGGTTCAACTCCTTGTCATTGAAATCATCCACCTGCAAGAGAGGTGCAGTATTGAATAAATTTCTTTGAGGATGGATAATTCCATTTGGATTTGATAATAGAATTTCATTTTTGAATTCCTCCATCAAACCAGGAAGCCGTTTCAAATCTTCTGCTGATGTCGCTATTGGATGATCGGGCAGATACGTGGCAATGAAAGCATTTTTGTGAACTTCCCCGGAATCCAGTTTAAATGGTTGTTCCTGTATAGCTAGGACGGATGATTCCCCGGCATATTCACCGCCTAACCTATCTGACATTAGCCCTTCCGGAATTCCTGTTTCACGAAATGTTTTGCCGTAAAACAACATGCCATCTGTGGATGCTGAAGCCGCGCCGTTTTTGCATGTCAGCATCAGCCAGGGATGCCCAGTGGGTTCTTTTGAGTTCTGTCGACAGCAAATTACAGAACCAAATTTTTCATCTTCAAGGATAAGTCGTTCAAGATATTGACTTATATAATATTCATTGATGAGCCCGGAATTCATTGGCTTAAGCGCAATATCCTGTAAGTAAATTAAATCGATCTCAAAAGTTTCCGTAGTTGTATTTTTAATATCAACTTGCCATTGCCAACTTTGGCTTGATTCTGACAAACGCAGCGTGCATGTATATTCAAGTCCAGTCCAGCTGCCACTAGCAATAAACAAGTCTTTTTCAATTTTGAAACCGGAGTTGCTTGCCGGTCCAAGAAGGGGTTTGAATGTGACAGTTTCGGCTCTTTTCCGAAGGAAGATATTCGTTCCTGATCCTGAGAAGAGCGTTTCCTCCTTTAGGTTGATCCTAATTGGGCTTACCTCGATACTTCTGATCGAACCGTTATCAAGAAAATTGAAACAGAGGCTTGCTGGATTTATGATCTTCATTTATATAATTTTTCAATCTTTTAATACTTTTAGATTGCCCGGGTGACGGTAAGAATAATTTCTTTTCTGTGTTTGTTCTGGTAGGTTAAAATAACCCGTTTACCATTTTTTACCATCACAATAGGTTCACCATCAATTAATGCAGACTTTATTTTCTGAATCCCAGAACCCTCAAAGACGATCTCACCTGTGAGGTCGCGGTCACCGAAAAGGGTGATCTCAACCAGGTTTTCCTTTTCTGCAATACCCAGGACATCAGAAGTACAATGCAGGATGGATAGTTCGTTCGATACATCTAGGCAAACCGGTATTAATATTCCGTATAACGCAGGCCAGATCATAATATCTCCTGAATATGGGATATTGATCGCTTCACCGCTTGCAGGATGTGTGTAGGTAATGCTGCCTGAATGCTCTTCATTGTAATAATTCCCAACAAAGAGGATGGCAGAAGCATCACTTGTAAAACGTTCCCTTACCGTTATATTTTCATTACTGGATGAGGCCTGTCTGAGTTTTGCGCCTGATCTTTTAAGCATGGATTCATAGACCGGTTTATGCCCTTCTGTGTCGAATCCAATCCAGGTTCCGATGTGCACAATTGATCCTTTTCCGAGCGTTTTCTCGAATCCGCAGGCAGTTCCGCGAATTGTCCGTGCGATAATCTTTGCATCCACAAGTGAATCTTCAGCATATGTGATCTGAGGATTGGCACACTTAATATCTTTATGGTCGTATATATCGATCAAGGGCGAATCAATGATTTCCCTGCCGGTTGGTTCTATTGAAAGTGCATCACGAATGATTTTGCAGGGTTTCTGCGACATTTCACGGTCGGGCAGGTAAGGGAAAATCACAAGATTGCCACCTTTTTCAACGTAATTAACTATTGCTTGCTGATCCCGGGCGTTCATCTCATCGGTACTGAATATCCATACCTGTTTATAGTTGCTCAGTGAATCCGCTGATGCTTTGGTCAGGTCAGCCATATCATAATCGATATTGAGCACTTGGAATGCTTTCAGCAAGCCATCAAAATAAGCTGGCCTGCGAATATGGGAATAATTGTATTGAAGTCCGCATGTTCCATCTTCAGGCCGTTCAAGCTCAGTAGCATAATAATGAGGATAAAACAAGACACATATCTCGGCTTTACGCTTTGCTTCAACGATAATGTTTTCAGCAGTATTTATGATTTTGCTCATTCGCTTGACTAAAGGGAATGCGCTTGTTCGGTTTCCTTCCGGTGTGAGTGGAGTAAACCAATAAAATGTTTCTCCTGAATAACCCCGCTGTCTGGGATTGCGACCCTGTGAAAACATGTAATAGTTCCATCCGGTAAGACCATGAGCAAGGCTGGCTTTGTAAAAGAGTTCCATTTCTCTTGGATTAGTCACTACATGATATTCCCTTGAGCCGCACTGGAACTCAGCAGCAAATAGCGGTTTGTTGCCTTGCATTGCTTGCGTAATATCATTGATGATCCGATCATCATGCATGTTTCGATAGGAAAGGAATTCTGGGATATGGTCGATCCCGAAAATGATCTCGCTTTTATCACCGAAAAGATCTTCATACATCGTAATATTGACCGGAAATTCATACCCACTGCCATAAATCCAACCTGGTAGGTTATGATAAAAAGGAATGGTTACCCCTCTTTCTCTCGCCATGTTGGTGAGCATTCTCAGATAGTCGCCATAATAAGTTCTCCAGAAACGGTGCCATTCATAATCACGGGCACGGTCTTTCTTCGATGAAAAGGTAAGTTTGCTGTCAGGAGGAAGTTCAATCTGGCCAAAGTCAGAATAATTAGTTCCCCAGAGACTATTGACTTCAGAGATACTTGAAAATTCATTTGTCAAATAATGAACGAATCGTTCTTTCACATCATTGCTGTAATCCGCCTGATGCGCCAGCCAAGAGAAAACTCCGATTTCATTACAAATCTGCATCATGATGATCGGCCCACCGGCTGATATTTCGCGTTTACTGATGAAGGGCATAATATGATCGTACCATAATGACACCTTTTCTATGTATATCGGGTGGAATAAGCTAACGCCATCGCTTTGAACGATTTCGCCTTTACTGTTGTGCATTTTAACCTGATCGTGATATTGATCTAAAAACCAGTCAGGCAATCCTGCACCACGGGTCTCTGCAAGTATAAATGGTCCGGGTTTGACGATGCAAAATAATCCATGAGCCTGGCACCGCTGTAGCCAACCCTTAAGATCGCGTTCCGGACATGAGGTTCCATCAAAATCGAAAACACCTTCCACGGATTCGTGCCATGCCCACGGGACATAAGTACTAATGGTGGCTAAACCGGCCTCTTTGGCTGCTTCCAGGTGTTTGTCCCAAAATTTCCTCTTAATTCTGAAATAATGAATCTCACCTGAATTGAGAAACACCTTTTTATCGTTGAAGTGGAAGCTATTATTTTTAAATCCAAATGTCATTTTCATTATTCAAATAATTCGATTATGATTATATCGTGTTTTTCTCTTCTTTTGCTCTTTCCTTATTCCTCAACTCCAGAAGATCTTTTATTTCAAGTGATCGTTTTTCGGTAAGTGCGTAGCGGAAAATAAAGAACACAGAAAAGATGCTCAATAACAACGGCAACCCGATCTCCACTGCACGCATCATAAAAAGGGTATATGGCGACTGTTGGGTGAGGGGAACGATTTCATTTTCAATTGTGCCAAGCTCATTATCCAGAAGATCCAGGGATGATGATATATTCATGTTTGACAGCCTGTCATTTACCGCTATAACATTTTGCATGATCTCTTCATAATGCTCTTTGCTTTTTTTGGTTTCAAGAGATTTGGTATTCAGGTGCGACATGAGCTCAAATGAATTCATCCGGGCTTTTTCAAGTTTGGTTTGAAGCGTCAGGGGGATGGCTTGCACGGCAATACTTTTAACGAGTGAGTCCTGAGACTGAGTCCCTAAAGTTTCCAAACGCAACTGTATCTTTTCTAGTCCCCCTATAGTCTGTTTAGTGGAAGTCAAAATATTTATCAACATTTCTCTCCTTTGGTTGTGGTATGCACTGCCTGGTTGATCTTCCTGCTCCTGTGTTTTCTGTAATTCTTTTTCAAGGTAAAATAGATATTCTTTTGATTCCTTGAGTGCTTTTTCACTTTGCGTTTTGGTTTTTTCAAACAATTCGTTACTGGTAGCAGCGAGGGCTTGATCACCTCCCCATGATTGGATCTCGCTGCGGAACTCCTTGATACTACCCTGGATTTTATCAACTTTCGTGACCTGGGTTTGGTCAAACATGGTAACAACGATGAGTGCCCCTGCAACGAAACTTGCCAGGGCAGTTCCCATCTTGATGAACCACCAAAAAATAGAGTAGAAACTTCCTTCTGTTCGCTTGCCAGTATTAAGGTCATCTTCATCACAGATATCACCGACCATCGATGAACCCAGTGTAAAGAAAAACAACATCCCGGTAGCTAACAGCACGGTGGGAATGATGATTAGGTAAGGGTATGATGGATTGTAGCACACTATTTTAGAGAGCTGCGCCAGACACATAAGGAAAATTGCAATACCGAGGGTTTTCCTTTTCCCTAATTTAGGGCTTATCCAGTTGAGCGGGAAGACGGCTAGCACTCCGGTAATAGCCCAAATGGTGCCGTTGATCCCAAGCAAATAGGCACCGGCAACTTTGTCACCACCGAAAATATAAAAAATAGGAATATATGATCCGAGCAAGTTTACGAAATTAAAACCCATGGCCAGCGTGAAAATTGTCAAAGTTAGCATGACGAAGTTTTTATTGCTGGCAGTATGTTTCATATCTTTCCAAAAGGGTGATTTTTCTTGCTTTGCAACTTGTTTAAACCCCGGTTCCCGTAATTTAAAAAACCACCAGAAAGAGAGTGGGATAATGATGGCAGCAATCATGATGGACACATAGCGCATCCCATCGGCTTCATTACCTCCCGGACCTTTAAAAACTTCCATGCTGGCAAGGGCAAAAAGCCAAGGTGTGCTCATTGCAAAGAGATTGCCAACAAAGCTTTTGGCACTGAAAAGACGCGTCCGTTCATGGGAATCAGTGGTCATTTCCATACCAAGTGCACCATGAGGAATCTCGAATATGGTGCAGGCGGTGTAAAATAAGAGAAGGGAGATGAGAATATAGACTAGTTGAAATGCATGAAAACCCGATTCAGATGGAAACCAGACACGCACCATATCACCTTTTGGTATCCACCACATGAGTACAAAAAATACAGCAACAAGTATCCCGCCAATCAGGATGAATGGGCGCCGGCGTCCCCATCGGGTCCGTGTATTATCAGACAGGTGGCCAATGATGGGATCAGATACCGCATCCCACAAACGGGGGATGATCAAAATGACTCCCAACCAAAAAGCGCTCAGTCCAAGACTGATGTTGCCCATGAGACCCACGAGTATCCCAGCTATGTTGAAAAGGGCTATAGGAATAATCCCACCGGATCCATAAGCAGCCATTTGTGAAAAACGAATGCGATCTTCTGGTTTTATGCCTTTTATTATAACTGTTTCCTGTTCACTCATAAAGAAAATGATTGATGTAAAAATTAATAATAAATCATTACTTCTGCAGGAAACACATCAATAGTAATTTCCTTTTCATTAAAGCCTAGACTATTTTTTCCATTTACGGTAATCTTCTTAGGCATTTTCGAACTGTTAAAATTCTGTATTTTAATCCCATTAGATGGTAGATGTAAATTACCAAAAATTGAGAAGAGATATTTATTCCTCTCTTTTTTTATCGAGTAAGAAATCTCGCCAAAATATGTTGGCAGGTTTTCAACCGACATTCCTTCAGGTGCATCTATCCAATCCTGATAAAGCGCAGAGGCTATTACAAGTGATTGATCATATTCATTTTCATAAACAAACATAGAGCGGATGGCATTGATAAAATCGCTGCCCACCCAGGTGTGGGGCATATCTCCGATATAGCCAGGGTAACGGTAATCATTCCAGACCACTTCAGCCCAATGATCCCATCCCTGCGGACGCTGATCACCTAAGAAAAATTCAATTAATTCATGAGCCTTTTCTGGTTGATTTAAGATGATAAATGAACCAATCAAACGATTTTCATAGGGTGTGTAATTCACCCAGTTAATTGTTCCGTCTCTCCTGTTTTTGAAAAATTCATAATACTTGTCAAAGGTGCTATAAACTTGAGGCTTCGGTAAGTTGTTCAGTTCGTTGCAAGGGGTTAATGCAATCGTTGTTGAGGTTGCATCAAAATCACCAAGCTCGGCACAGCCGGGTATGTAATCAATTTCCTTGTTCTTCATTGCCAGCTCCAGTGAGTTGTAAAGATTTTCCCTGAAAGTATCGCGGATTTTGATGATTCTTTGATATTCTTCTTCTTCCCCTAATATCTTTTCAATCTCAGCTGCATCTTTCAGGCCTTTCATGGTAAAGAAATCATCCCAGTAGGAGTGCATTGGTTTGGCGGAATACCCTTCATGGCTAATGGATTCCGGAACCAGGCCATAGAGAGAATGCACACTATCGTTACCGTATTTATAATAATCTGTTGATCGCTGGGAAATCAGCAATTCGATGTAATCGACAGCTTTTAACACATGTTCGTTATTTGACCTCAGAAAAACTGTATCCCTGGTGAAGTTGAAATATTCTCGGATAAGGTAGATCATCTCCCCGTGACTATCGTTTTCAGGAACCGGGTCAGGACCCCTGGAATCAACAACACAGGGAACTTTGCCGTTATCGTATTGGTAGTAGGTGTACCAATTGATAAAGTCTTTTACTTCATCAGTAATGCCAGATTTTAACAATGCGGAAGACGTCAGCGATCCATCACGTATCCAGCTTCGCTCATACGAACGCGAGCCAGGCTGTATGCCAGCTTTA
>PKSW01000472.1 GCA_002869465.1 Marinilabiliales bacterium | reverse complement strand
GGTCACGGCACCACAATTTTCATGGCCCAGCACCACGATTACCGGTGTATGAATGTGCGCCACAGCATACTCAATCGTAGCTATGGTGGACGTATTGGCAATGTTACCGGCTACCCGGATAACGAACAACTCGCCAATTCCGGTATCGAATATTAATTCGGGCACCACCCTTGAATCGGCACAACTCAATATAATGGCCCAGGGTTCCTGTCCGTCAACGAGTTCCATGCGTCTTTTGGCATGCAGGTTTCGGTTTTTCAGTTTGTCATTTACAAAATGAAAATTCCCTTCTTCAAGCTTTTTTATCGCCTTCTGAATGCTGATCATCGGTTACGATTTAATTTTAAAAAATTATATGAGTTAAGCTAAAACGCTTACCAGCTTCTGCCTGATAGTTCTTTAGGTATTCTACCCTGGTTAATGGTTTCAGAACGGAGCCTGCGACCCAAAATACGTTCAACCATTCTTCCGGTTTCCAGTATCTTGTCGATATCCAAATTGGTCTCAATGCCCATTTCATCCATCATTACTACCATATCTTCGGTTGAAACCAATCCCACATCTTTTGAGTCCTTATAATAATAAGCACCCGTTCCAGAAACCGGAACCCCACTTACAAAATTAGCTGGTTGCCCACCAGTTGCACCAAGTGTTGATTCGTAATTTGTCATCCCGGCTTGCAGCGCTGCCAGCACATTGGCAAGTCCCCAACCCCTGGTCGTGTGGAAATGCACAATATGTTTCTCAGGATTGGAAATTTTATCCATCAGCATGGAATAATATTTATATACCCTGTCGGGGGAAGCAGAACCGTCATGGTCGGCATGTTCCACATCGTTGGCCCCAATATCTAACCAGCGCTGGGCAAATTCAATTGCATCTTTCATATCTGTAGGGCCTTCAATCGGGCATCCCCAGATGGTGGATACAGTGCCATTTACTTTTAATCCAGCATCCTGTGCTTTGGGAATGTATTCTTCTGCCATCTTCCAATATTCGGCCAGTGAAAGTCCAGAATTTTTTCTTTGGTGTGATTCACTTGTTGAGACCATCAACAATATCCTGTCAGGGCCATATCCATCTTTTTTGGCCTGGATAGCTCTTTCAATGGCACGTTCGCGAATGGTAACCGCCGTAAGGCTTACCGTATCTATGAGGGCTTTTACCCGTTTACTTTTCCTAATGCCTTTAAATAGTTCATCCGCATCTTTAAATTGCGGCATACCTTTCGGATTACCAAAATTCGTAACCTCAAGATGTTTAAAACCGGCCAGAATCAATTCTTCCAAAACCCATAATTTGGCAGCCGTTGGTACAAATATTTCTTCATGCTGAAATCCGTCTCTGACGGTAATGTCTCCAACAACAACTTTTTTAGGATAGTTCATGTATGTATGTTTTAGTTTTCTTTAAAAAATAAGCGCAATTAATACCGAATTATTTCGGAAAGCTAAGTTATAAAAAAAAGAAATTGTTCCATTGTAAATATGCACGTTGATCAACAAAAAACAAAGTTGAGCTCTTTTCGATAAAAGAAATCTAATTTTATCCTTCGTTTTACTTTAGTATTTGGCCAAATTTCACTAAACTTGCATAGGCTCAGAAATATAGTTGAGAAATGATTATTACTAACTAAATCACCCCGAAATTGTTCACTTTAAAAACAAAGATCGATACGAATTCAGCCGAATTCAAATCAAATAAAGCGGCATTCCAAAAACTCATTGCTCAATACAAGGAAAGATTGGCTGAAAGCACCAAGGGTGGTTCGGAAAGTGCAGTAAAAAAGCATAAAGACAGGGGTAAACTCTTGGCCAGGGAACGCATCAATTTATTGGTTGATCCTGACACACCCTTTTTGGAACTTTCGTCCTTGGCCGCTTATGGACAATATAACGATGGTTTCCCTTCAGCCGGGATTGTAACCGGAATTGGAGTGATCCATGGCAGAGAAACGGTCATCATTGCCAATGATGCGACTGTGAAAGGGGGCACTTATATGCGTTTTACTATTAAAAAGCATTTACGAGCGCAGGAAATTGCCATGCAAAATAATCTGCCCTGCGTTTATATGGTTGATTCGGGTGGTGCTTTTCTGCCTGAACAGGATACGGTGTTTCCAGACAGGGATCATTTTGGCCGTTTCTTTTTTAACCAGGCACAGATGTCGGCCAGGGGTATTCCGCAAATTGCCATCGTAATGGGATCATGCACTGCCGGTGGTGCTTACGTGCCGGCCATGAGTGATGAAACCATCATTATCAGGGGCCAGGGAACCATATTCCTGGGTGGCCCGCCATTAGTAAAAGCAGCTACAGGTGAAGAAGTTACGGCTGAAGAACTGGGAGGCGCTGAGGTGCATACCGCCATTTCAGGGGTGGCCGATCACCTGGCTGAAAACGATACCCATGCCATTCAGATTTGCCGCAATATTTTCGAAACCCTTGATCACAGGGAGAAGCAGGAACTCGATATTCTTTCGCCAGAGGAACCCCTTTACGACCCCGAAGAATTATATGGCATCGCCCCGGTATATTTAAGAAAAATCGTCGACCCGCGAGAGGTGATCATGCGTATGGTGGATGGCAGCCGTTTCCAGGAATTTAAGTCGAGATATGCGACCACTGTAGTCACAGGATTTGCTTATATCATGGGATTTCCCGTAGGAATTATTGCCAATTACGGTGTTTTGTTTTCCGAATCTGCTTTGAAAGTCACCCATTTTATTGAATTATGTACATCCCGTAAGATTCCGCTTATCTTCCTGCAAAATATCACAGGTTTTATGGTAGGTAAGGAATTTGAAAGAGGCGGTATTGCCAAAGACGGTGCTAAAATGGTGCATGCGGTTTCAAATACCAATGTACCCAAATTTACGGTTGTTTTTGGTGGTTCATTTGGTGCCGGGAATTATGGTATGGCAGGCCGTGCCTACGATCCACGACTATTATTCATGTGGCCCAATGCGAAAATATCAGTAATGGGCGGTGAACAGGCTGCCACTGTTTTAACAACTGTTAAAGCCGATCAATATAAATTGGCCGGTAAAGAACCTCCCAAAAAGGAGATAGAAGAACTACGCGCAAAAATACTGGCCAAATACGAAAAAGAAGGTTCGGCTTATTACAGTACCTCACGATTATGGGATGACGGAATCATTGACCCGGTTGATACCAGAAAAATACTTGCCATGGGCATTGCCGCTTCATTAAATCAGAAATTCCCGGAACAGAAATATGGCGTTTTTAGAATGTAATGAATATGAAAGATTATAAAACCATCATCATCGAAGCGAAAAACCATGTGATCAGCGTCTGGTTGAATCGACCTGAAGTACATAACGCGATGAATGCCCTGATGATTGAAGAGTTGACCGATGCGTATTCATCTTTCAATAATGACCAGACAAGAGCTATCGTATTACGGGGCAAAGGAAGATCATTTTGTGCCGGCGCCGACCTAAACTATATGAAAGGAATTGCTTCATTTGGAAAAGAAGAGAATAGGGAAGACAGCTTAAAACTGGCCAGATTATTCCAACATATTTATACCTGTCCGTTTCCAACTATTGCCATGGTGCACGGTTCCGCGTATGGAGGTGCCAATGGTTTGCTAGCGGCTTGTGATATCGTTCTGGCTGAAGAAAACACCACTTTTGCTTTTAGCGAAGTTAAACTGGGAATTGCACCGGCGACCATAGCACCGTTTGTTATCAAACGCATTGGTGAATTTGGGGCAAAAGAACTGATGATCACCGGTAAAAGATTCAAATCCAGAGAAGCGCTTTCATGGAAGCTCATTAATAAATCAGTGGCTGATAACGAATTGGAAACTGAGTTAAATCGTCTGTTACTGGAGATAAAACGTAATGGCCCAAAAGCAGTTCGTGCAGCAAAAAAACTCGTTCATTCAATTATTGGCTATGAAACCGATAATATGTTGGAATATACTGCCCGCATCATTGCTGAGCTTCGTGCTTCTGAGGAAGGACAGGAAGGCATGGCCTCATTTTTAGAGAAAAGAAAACCCAATTGGCAATCCGATGAATAATAAAATGAAAAAAATAAACAAAATACTCATCGCCAACAGGGGTGAAATTGCCGTAAGAATCATGCGGACCGCCAAAAATATGGGAATCAAAACTGTGGCTGTGTATTCAGAAATTGACAAAAAGGCCCTTCATGTAAAAAAGGCAGATGAAGCATTTTGTATCGGTCAGCAGGAATTGAGTGAAACCTATCTGAATATTGAAAAGATCATTGAAGTGGCTAAAAACGCCCATTGCGATGCCATCCATCCCGGTTATGGTTTCCTGTCTGAAAATCCAAAATTTGTAGACGCTTGTGATGAAGCCGGTATTATTTTTATTGGCCCCGGAACAACTCCGATCCAGTTAATGGGCAATAAAATTGAAGCCCGGAAATTTGTGAAAGAACTTGGCATTCCTATGACAGAAGGAATTACCGGAAGTCCGACCCAACTGCTTAAAAATGCCCATAAAATTCCATTGCCCATGCTGGTAAAAGCTGCTGCAGGAGGCGGAGGAAAAGGCATGCGCATTGTTCGCAAATCAGACGAGTTGAAACAAGTTCTGGAAACTACCAGTCGGGAGGCGAAAAATTATTTCGGCGATCCGAGTATTTATATCGAACAATATATTGAAGAGCCCCGCCATATCGAATTCCAGGTGATGGGTGATAATTATGGTAATGTAGTACATCTGTTTGAACGCGAATGCACCATCCAACGTCGTTACCAGAAGATCATCGAAGAATCACCTTCTCCAACATTAACACCCGAAATCAGAAAGAAAATGGGCGAGGCTGCAGTCGCCATCACTAAAAAAGTGGGATACAACAGTGCCGGAACCATCGAATTTCTGGTCGACAAGAACCTAAACTTTTATTTCCTGGAAATGAATACCCGCATCCAGGTGGAACATCCGGTTACGGAAATGATTACGGGGGTAGATCTCATCGAAGAGCAAATTTCAGTAGCAGCAGGAAATAAACTTCGCCTGAAACAGGAACAGCTAACACAAAATGGCCATGCCATCGAATGCAGGATCTATGCTGAAGACCCTGAAAATAATTTTATGCCCTCGCCCGGCACCATGACTTTTTATCAGCAGCCCGCTGGAGAAAATATCCGCGTGGATACCGGTATCGAAAAAGCCACCACTATTTACAGCTTTTTCGACCCGATGATCAGTAAGATGGTGGTTTGGGGCAAGAACCGAAATGAGGCTATCAATAAATCCGTCGATGCATTGAATGATTATATCATCCACGGCATCCAAACCAATATTGAATTTCTTTCACAGGTATTGCAGCATAAGGCTTTTAAGAAGAACCATATCTCTACCAGATTTTGTGATGAACACAGTACCAAATTACTGGATGCCATCAGGAAGTCAAAATCGGGCACAAACAAGGCAATACCATTGCTGGCAGCTAGTCTTTACGCTATAAATGTTTCAAAACTAAATACACATGCCAATACATGGGAAAAAATCGGCTACTGGCGAAATTTGATCCGTTTCTTATTCTCCGACAAGGAAAGCACGAATGCTGTGGATTTGATTTCTACACATAAAACAGATTATCAGTTCAATATTGAAAGTAAAAAGTTTAATGCCTCTCTCATCGAGATCACGAAAAATTTCGTCAGCTTTTTTATGGATAAAAAGAAATATGATGCCTTTATTTCTGCAGACACAAAGGGCATTTATTTCATCACCATACAGGGCAATCATTTTAAACTAAAAAGAAATGATGTACTGGATAGCACCGAAACATCTTCGTCAGGAACATCCGGAGAAGGAGGAAACAATCTATTTGCCCCGATGCCCGGCAAAGTACTGGTTATTAATGTAAAAGAGGGACAGAAAGTAAAAAGAGGGACGGTTTTACTGGTGGTAGAGGCCATGAAAATGGAAAACAATATCGTTGCCGGAACAGATGCCGTCATTGAAAAGGTGAATGTAAAAGAAGGCGAAATGGTGGATACGGACAAGCAACTTGTACAGTTAAAAATATCAACAATTAAAACATAACATCATGAACTTTGAGTTAAGTGATGAACAACAACTGATACGCGATACGGTTCGCGATTTTGCAGAACGTGAAATAAAACCACAGGCCAGGGAACTGGATGAAAAAGGTGAATTTTCCATTGAACTTACCAAAAGGATTGGTGAAATGGGATTGTTTGGCATGAACCTGCCGGAGAAATATGGCGGGCAGGGACTTGATACTTTATCCTACATTATCGCTGTGGAAGAAATGGCACGTGTAGATGGATCGCATGCCGCTACACTGGCCGCCCACAATTCGCTGGGCATTTATCCGCTGTTCGGCTATGGAACAGAAGAACAGAAAATGAAATACCTGCCGCAGTTATGCACAGGAGAAGCATTGTGGAGCTTTGGATTAACAGAGCCCGGTGCAGGTTCTGATTCACGTGGTTCAAAAACCACTGCTGTATTAGATGGAGATGAGTGGGTGATCAACGGGTCTAAAATCTTCATTACGAACGGTTCATCTGTCATCTCGAAAGGATGCACAGTTCAGGCTGTTTCTGATGCGAAAAATGGCAAGAAAGAGTTCACAACCATCCTGGTTGAAAAAGGCACTACCGGATTCACGGCCAAAACCATGCATGGCAAGATGATGTGGCGGGCCTCAGACACCTCTGAATTGTATTTTGACGATTGTCGCGTTCCCAAAGAAAACCTGCTTGGTGAAGTCGGCAAAGGTTCCAAGATCATGCTCTCAACGCTTGATGGCGGACGCCTGTCGATAGCAGCCATGGGATTAGGGCTGGCACAGGGCGCTTTTGAAATGGCCCTGGCTTATGCCAATGAGCGAAAACAATTCGGCAAACCGATCTCTAAATTCCAGGTCAATGCTTTTAAGCTGGCCGACATGGCTACAAAAATTGAGCTGGCGCGCAACCTCCTTTACAAAGCCTGCTGGCTGAAAGATGAAGGTAAACCCTTTACAAAAGAGGCAGCCATGTCGAAATTATATTGTTCTGAAATTGCCAGGGAAGTAGCCGATGAAGCGGTACAATTACATGGCGGATACGGGCTGATGAAAGACTACGATGTGGAACGCTTTTATCGTGATCAGCGATTGCTGCAGATTGGTGAAGGCACTTCCGAAATCCAGCGGCTGGTCATTTCAAGGCAGATCGGCTGTTAAGTCATTCTCCTCACATGAAAAAATGAGTCTTTATGAGTTATCAACAACTATGGAAACCAACGGAGGATTATAAAAAGAACTCGAACATGTTCGGGTTTCTTTCCATGATCGCTAATAAGTACAATTTACCTAACAATGAATATTATACCATCCATCAATGGAGCGTGGAAAATATTCCTGAGTTCTGGGCTGAAATATGGGATTTTTGCGGCATCAAACATTCACAAACGTATGAGCAGGTAGTTGACGACCCGAAAAAAATGCCGGGCGCCAAGTGGTTCAAAGGGGCGCGATTGAATTTTGCCGAAAACCTGTTAAGCCGGAACAATGATCACCTGGCCATGATATTCTGGGGTGAAGATACGGTAAGGCGCGAAATTACCTACGCTGAATTATATGAACAAGTTAGACTTGCTGCGGCAGGATTTAAACGGCTGGGCGTTGAAAAAGGCGACCGTGTGGCTGCTTTTATGCCCAACATGCCTGAAACCATCATCGCCATGCTCGCGTCAGCATCCATTGGGGCCATTTGGTCATCCTCATCACCTGATTTTGGAATTAAAGGCGTGCTGGACCGCTTCAGCCAGATCAAACCAAAGGTGATCATCGCAGCCGATGGTTATTTTTATAAAGGCAAAGCCTTCGACTCACAGGAGAAATTAAAAGGCATCCTTGATTCCCTGCCTTCCGTTAAAAAAGTGGTGATGGTAGATTACACAGCGCACCTTGATGTGGATACAATCCCCAATGCAATGGCCTGGACAGAACTTGTAAAAACAAGTGATGACCCCCTGACCTTTGAGCAACTTCCCTTTGATCATCCACTTTATATTATGTATTCATCCGGTACCACGGGATTGCCGAAGAGTATTGTGCATTCAGCAGGCGGAACGCTCATTCAGCACCTGAAGGAATTGGTACTTCATACCAATCTTACTGCCGACCAACGAATATTCTATTTTACAACCTGCGGTTGGATGATGTGGAATTGGTTTGTAAGCAGCCTGGCTGTGGGCGCCACTTTAATACTTTACGATGGCAATCCGTTTTACCCAAATCCCGAAGCCTTATTGAAGATGGCTTACGACCTGAAAATTAATGTATTCGGAACGAGTGCCAAATATATAGCATCGCTGGAAGCTGAAGGTGTTTGCCCGGTTTGCCATTATAATTTTGAGCATCTTAATGTCATTGCTTCAACCGGCTCACCCCTATCGAATGAAAGCTTCAGATACGTTTACAACCGCTGGTCGAAAGATGTGCAACTCTCTTCTATTGCAGGGGGAACAGACATTGTTTCATGTTTTGTTTTGGGTTCGCCAACATTACCTGTATATGCCAGCGAAATTCAATGCAAAGGCCTTGGCATGGATGTGGATTGTTTCGACGTGGAAGGCAATTCATTGATTGAAGAGCAGGGTGAGCTGGTTTGTAAATCGGCTTTTCCTTCCATGCCTATTTATTTCTGGAATGATGAAGATGATGTAAAATATAAAAAGGCCTATTTCGAAGAGTTTGAGGGTGTATGGCATCATGGCGATTATATCGAAATAACTAAAAATGGCGGCATCGTTATGCTGGGCCGGTCGGATGCCACCTTGAATCCGCAGGGTGTACGTATTGGCACGGCAGAAATCTACCGGGTGGTGGAAAACATGGAAGAGATCGAAGATTCGGTTGTTGTAGGCAGAAAATTAGATGATGATGAATTGGTTGTTTTATTTGTAAAGCTGAAAGAAGGTTTACTACTGGACAATAACCTGATCAAATTGATACGATCCGGAATTCGCAACAACTGCAGTCCGCGTCACGTGCCTTCCATTATTAAACAAGTAGCTGATATTCCATATACCATAAATGGCAAAAAAGTGGAAATTGCTGTCAAAAAGATCATTCACGGGCAGGATGTGAAAAACAAAGATGCACTCGCCAACCCTGAATGCCTGGAATATTATAAAAATATACTGGAATAATGTTTTTAATTTAATAATTACTAAAAAGACAAAATCATGAACGAAAACTATTCTTACGGTGTTTTGGTTATTATGGTCATCATCATCGCAGCCATAGCCTTAATTAGCATTATTGCCCAATGGAAAATTTATGAAAAAGCCGGAAAACCGGGATGGGCTGTATTAATTCCATTTTACAATATTATTGTGCTATTGGAAATT
>PKSW01000326.1 GCA_002869465.1 Marinilabiliales bacterium | reverse complement strand
TGATGAGGGAAAATCTTTCACGAGAACAGAAAAACCTAAGCCTGAAAAGCGGGATAGTGAAAGAAAAGATGATGATGGAGTGACAAGAACAAAGAGAGGGAGAGGGGAAAAACGGGAATTTAAGAGACCATTCAAGAGAAATTCGGAAGGAGATCGTAAAAGAGATGATCGCGAGAAAAGATATGGGTCAGGAGAACGTGATGAGAGTAAGCCTTTTAAGAGAACCGAAAGGCCTTTTCGTGAAAAACGGGAAGAGGATTGGAAAAAAGACAAAGGAGAAAGAGGTTCAAAGTTTGGGAGAAGTGATGAGAAAAAATCTTTTAAGAAACCGGAAAGACCCAAATGGAAAGAAAAGAATGATAATGATGATACGCAGAAAGAGGGTGGTGATTATTTCAAAAAACCCCAGCTAGGTAAACCTAAAAAAACTGAATATACGGGTGATGGTAAGAGAGGCTCGCGAAAAAAGAGACCCAGGTTAAAATAAAAACCGGCTAAAGTATTCCAATAGCCGGCTATTCATTTTTTTCTTTATAGATTCTGAATTTTACTTCATCTCTTCAGCGAAGAAATGGTAGAAATCAGTGATGGCTTCAATACCTGCATAGAAATTATTTAATGGATAATTTTCATTGGGCGAATGGATCGCATCTGATTCCAGTCCAAATCCCATCAGCAAGGATTTGATTCCCAATTTCTCTTCAAATGTTGAAATGATGGGGATGCTTCCTCCACTTCGCACAGGAACCGGAGTTTTACCAAATAATTTTTTCAGGGACTTCTCTGCTGCTTTGTATGCAGGTAAGTCAATCGGGCACACATAAGCTTGTCCGCCATGCAATGTTTCAACTTTTACTTTAACTGAATCAGGTGCGATGCTCATAAAATAATCTTCAAACATTTTACCGATCTTCTCATGATCCTGGTTGGGTACCAGGCGCGTTGAAATTTTGGCATAGGCTTTTGAAGGAAGAACTGTTTTTGCACCTTCGCCTGTATATCCGCCCCATATACCACAAACATCGAATGATGGTCTGATACCTGTTCTCTCAATGGTTGTATAGCCTTTTTCTCCTGCTAATTCATCCACGTCGATGGCTTTTTTATAAGCCTCTTTATTAAATGGCGCCATGTTTAATAATTCTCTTTCTTTGGCTGAAGCTTCCAGTACATCATCATAAAATCCCGGCATGGTAACCTTATTATTTTCATCCGTCATGTGGGCGATCATCTTTGCCAGCACATTGATGGGGTTGCCCACGGCACCACCAAATAATCCCGAATGCAGGTCGCGGTTAGGCCCGGTAACTTCTACCTGCCAATAAGCCAATCCCCTTAATCCAGTAGTTATTGCAGGAATATCTTCAGCGATCATTCCAGTGTCAGAAACCAGGATGATATCTGCATTCAGCATATCTTTGTGTGCATCACAAAAAGCCCCCAGGTTTACAGAGCCAATTTCCTCTTCACCTTCGATCATAAATTTGACGTTTGTTGGCAAAGCATCATTTTTAACCAGGGCTTCAAAGGCTTTTACGTGCATAAAACCCTGTCCTTTATCGTCGTCAGCGCCACGGGCATAAATTTTACCATCTCTTATTTCGGGTTCAAAAGGGGGTGATTTCCATAGATCTAGCGGGTCAACAGGCATTACATCATAATGTGCATATACCAAAACAGTTGGTTTTGAGGGGTCAATTATTTTTTCGGCATAAACAACCGGGTTGCCAGCCGTCGGCATTACGACTGCTTTGTCACAACCTGCTGCTAAAAAATGCTCTTTATATTTTTCGGCAGCTCTTACCATATCTTGTTTGTGTTCAGATAATGAGCTTATTGAAGGAATTCTGATCAATTCAAAAAGTTCGTCTAAATACCTTTCTTTATTTTCTTCGATGTACTGTTTTACTTTCTCCATTTACTTTTTTGTGTTAGAAATTTAGGGGTGTAAAGGTAAGAAGTTACAAACAATTGAGAAAGAGAATAGATTAGTTAGTGATGTTTTTATGAAATTTTAACCATTTGCCTGTACCATTCAAACACTGCTATAGAAAGCGCATGCGTAGTATTTAGCGAACTAACCGGACCAGGAATGGGGATATGGAGAACGTGATCTGCTTTGTCCAGCAATTCCTGCCGGATACCATTCACTTCGTTGCCGATTAAGAATGCGGTTTTTTCAGGAAATTTGAAATCGTAAATGTTTATGGATTTGGATACAGTTTCTAAAAGAATGAGCTGATATTCAATGGGAATCTCATCTTCGAGTTCATCGAATGTAATGATCTTCCAGTTTGTTTTTTCCGCAGCCCCCGATGCTGTTTTATTGATCTTATAGTTTTTAAATTGATTTGCAATATCGGATACGAACAAAGTTTTTTGAGCTCCTATGTTTCCAGCCAACCTTAATACAGAACCCATGTTTTCTGGTGTTCGCAAATTGTCTGAAATAATAACAGGCCTTGAAATGGTATTGTAGATTTCGCTTGTTTTTAATTCTTGAAACAATTCAAATGACTTTTTATGATCGGTCATAATGTTGCGAAAATAAAAAAAAGTCGCCCTGATAAGGACGACTTCTTATAGATAATTCTTTTGAGTTACTACTCAACAATAACTTTTTGTGTGGCTGTTCCATTTGCTGTTTCAATGGTAGCAAAATAAACGCCTTTAGGAAGATTGCTCATGTCCACTTTAACATTAGGTGCATTCACAACCTCGTTTACCACAATTTGACCAACTGAATTTGTTAATGTAATATGATCTATCATACCATTATTGTTGCTAATACGAAGCAAATCTGTGGTAGGATTAGGATATACCATAATGTACTCATTGGTTGGATTTTCATTCACATCAACAATAACTACAAGCTGAACAAGAATTGTAACCAGTTCATTAAGAGGATCATTGTTTCGTATATTGATTTTTCCAACATATCCTGATTCAGTAAGTTCTGCAGCATCTAAAGAAATCTCAAGCATAACTGTTTCATCTTGCATTAAGGTTCCTTCTTCGGGGGATACATATAACCACTGAGGAGCTAATTCACCTTGTAAATAAGCAGCGATATTCCAATTGTAATCTAAATCCGGAGCAAGATGCGACCATCCAAGATTGGTACCGTGTGAAAGCCAATCACCATTAGCGTTAGCTGGCCCAGCATCTGTACCTGCAGTAAAAACACCACCTGGTTTGTCAAACATATATCCTACCCAGATATCCTGTCCATCAATAATAACTGGCTCATCAAATGTTATGGTGTTCCAGCTTGCAGCATTCGGCTCAAAGTCTTGCTCGTACAGAAGGTCGTCCATTTGAGGACCGGGTGTAATAAATGATCCCATACCATATACCTGGGCAGTGTGCGAAAGCGACAAGTCGTTAATATAAACTTCCATTTGATAAATTTCCATGCCAATAAATGGTTGAACCAACTCTGAAGGGAAACGGGCCGCTACCCTCCAAATCTGATCTGCATCATTACCAATAGCATCCGAGTTAACACCGTCGTCATATCTTAATACTTCTTCTCTTTCAGCATTTGGCTGAATCGTTGGGTTGGGGTTATGTTTGGCATAAACCTCACGGTTTTTACCTGGGTAATCTTTATAGTTATAATTTGTTCCTCCAGTTGATGACTTATCATTCAGGTCGTAAGTTGAAACAATCTCATAATTTAAATCATCTTCACCAAGGTTACCCATTTCTCTTTCCAACATTGTAATCTCGCCTTCCTCAAGTATTTCAATTATGGGTGAATCATTCACATCAATAATAGGTGAAACCGAGCCAGCAACTAACTCTATAAATGTAAAATCGTCAAAATAATAATGTGGTGACTCTCCTGTGATGGCACCAGCATAAAGATTAACCCCACCTAATTGAAGAGTACCTGATGTACCGCTTGCCTGATAATGAAATGGCCATTCATGAACCATTACTCCATCAATATATAATTGAGCTAAATCATTATCAAGGTCAATAATATTTGAGATTTGGAACCATTCGTCAGCATTGAAATCAAACCCGTAATCCGTACCTCCAATGGTAGCATAGCCAGATTCGGCTGCGCCAAAATAAACTTCTACCGCCCATTCAGTTCCTGGTGTCTCAAAGTGCTGCAGGTTAAAATAGCCGCCATTACCAGCAACAATATAATATTTAAAGTCGATCTGATACTTGCCTGAGGTCTTATTTCCGCATAAGAAAAGCAGGTCGGTAACAGTTCCGACTACTTCAACAGAATTATCCGGACTTGAAGATTGGGCATCAGAAACAAAAGCATCTTCAGTAGTTCCAGGTTCGTCGGACCATGTGGTCCAGAAACCTGAGCCTTCATTTAAAACGAAATATTCTCCAGCCGTCATTTCATCAAAACCACTTTCATATAGTGTGGTTTGTGCAAATGATTGCATCGATAATGCAGCGGAAAACGCAATGATTAATGTTAATAAAGTAAATTTTTTCATGATTTTTTTTATTAGTTAAACATATATTGAATAAGATTTTGATGGTACTATATTTCAGTTGGAAACAGGATAACAAACTTAATAAAAAAATAACTTGCTTACTATTATTTAATAAGAATTAAGTTTTAATTAACCTATTATTGTATATCCATAAGAAGAAAGCAGCAACAAGTCCAATTGCCATAATAATTATCCAGATATTTGATGGATTGTAAGTATCCCATAAAAAATCAGTCAGCTGTCGTTCAGTCATGTTAAGTGCTTCTGCAGCAGCATTGAAGTATTCGTTTTGAGTCAGGTTTTCTGAAAACTGAAGCCCTCTTTGTGCCATTTCTTTGTGAACGAGTGAATGTTTATCAGACATGCTTTGATATACATTTCCTGAAATAATTCCCGCAAAAACATTTCCAAGAAACATGGGGATGAATGAATAACCCATATATAGCGCTTTCTTGTCGGCGGGTGCTATGCGGCCAATATATTCGCTGATTTTCGGGGAAGCCATCATTTCGCCAATTGAAAAGATAAGCATGGCCACCATAATGAAAATTACGTTTTGCGTCATTAGGGTGAGCGCCATGCCTATCGAGCTAATGACAATGCCCCTGATCATGGAACTCAATGCTTTCCAACGCATAACTATTGATGAAACCAACACCTGGAAAATGATAATATACAAGGCATCAAAATTGGTAATAAACTCGGCTTCCATCTGCCCGTTTGTACCATAGTTTTCAGCAAAGAAAGGCGCATATTTTTGAAAAAATAAGTACATATTCGAAGTGTCAACCCATTGTTCTATAAAAACAGGCAGTGTAAAGAATAGTTGGAAATACATGGTCCAGAAACCGGCCACAATGAGCAGAAAAATAACAAATTTCAGGTCGGTTAGTACCAATCCGATATTTTTAAATATCTGGATGAGTGTGGTGGATAGTGGTTCGCGTGATTTGACCCTATCAGGTTCTTTATAAAACAGCAATAATATAAAATTGAGCGCAATGATACCTGCCGAAATATTGAACACAATATTATATGAGGCTTCTTTAAAAAGCAGGGTCACCATTGGGCCAATGAAAGCGCCCAGGTTGACCATCATATAAAAAATACCAAATCCAATGGAGGCTGTTTCATCATCGGTGGTTTTGGCAACCGTTGCCTGAATAATAGGCTTAAATAATGCAGCACCAAGCGCCAGGTATAAATACATGATGAATACACCAGTAAAACTGTCGAAATAGGGGAGTAATATGAAGGCAGATGTGTAAATGGTGAATGCTATGGCCAACACTTTTTTGTATCCGAATTTATCCGCAATGGCGCCAGTGATAACAGGAAGAAAGTATAAGATCCCGGTTCCAATGCCCATGATCATACCCTTTTGCGATTGAGAGAATTCAAGTCCGCCCATATCGGACGATCGCGTCAGGTAGTTGGCAAACAGCATAAAAAAACCATACCATGCCCATCTTTCAAATAGTTCGATGGTATTGGCCACCCAAAATGTTTTAGGAAATTTATTAAAAACCCTGGAAATTTTACTCATCTCAATTTTTTTAATGGGCAATGATAAGGAAAATTTGGAAAGGAGCCTTTAGCCGGAAACCTTGCTCACGCTACCTCACTTTCCCCAAAGGGGATGGTTCGTGCATTCGCTCTTTATTGCATTCACCCTTTCGTTTTTCGTCTTTTTCCTCAATCTTTTTTCACACTCAGGTAAGGTTTTACTTTAATAAAGGACGACTCAGAAAGTATGCCAAGTTCCATCAATTGATGCGTGGATTTGAACAGACCCCTGCTATTTCTATGGTTTACAATCTCTTTGGTCATATCAAATGAAATGTAAGGATGTCTTAAAATTTCTTTAAACCCTGCAGTGTTGATATTAATTGGAACGATTAAAGAAGTATCCACTAGCAAATATTTTTCGATTTTTGTAAAATATGTCGAATCGAATCCATACACCTCCTTTAGCTGATTAGCTTTGTAATATCCACCCAGTATCTCCCTGTAACTGATAATTCTGCTTGCAATCCATGGTGGCAATTTTAAAGAATTTACAAAAGCGGATGAATCTGCACTATTGATCTCCATATTCATATATCTGATTTTCCTGGTTACTGGTTTTTTTTCTTCAATATTGCTTTCTATGGGTGAAATTTTTGATTTGTATGGAGTGGGGATTCTGATATACGGTTCCAGTATCGTGTATTCGGCATCAGAAATGCTGTACATCTTTTTAAGATCTTCCTTTCTATTAAATTTCCCACCTTTTGCCTCATAATTTTTTATGGTTTTTACCTGTTTTTCAGATAAGCCGAGTTGCAACCAGGCTTCTTCCGGTAACTGGTTTGGATTAAAGGGAAATGGATTTAGCTTCTGTTCAGCCAGTTCCTCGTTTAGTTCTCCGCGGTTTTGTAATTGTTCAATTCGAATGGAATCAGAGATTATCTGCTGTGCTTGTCTGAAGTTTTTAATTTCCTGTCTAAAAGTGGAATAATCATTTTTACCTTTCCTTATCAGGTAGGGCAGGGTCAGGTTGATCGTAATTACAATCAGAATAAGAAACAAGGTAAACAATATAGCGCGCTGCTCACTTTTATTGAGTGTAAAAACAGATTTGATCCAGCTATTTATTTTTTTAAACATTTACAAGTTACATTCATCCCACAGGCATGCAGATATAAAATCAGCTTATAAACAAAAATAATGAAACAATTAACAAGGCGGGTGCTGTTTGTAATTCTTTTGCTAAATTACAGCCCTTTTTAATTTTCATTCAGAAATAGCAAATATCATGTTGAAGAAACCCTTTCTAATCATTATTTTAATCTTAATATATAATGCAAGTTTTTCGCAAGATACTTTAAGGGCCAGCAGTAATGCTTATAAAGCTGAGCAGGAAACTCAAAGGTCGGAATTAACAGTAAGTGAAAGAATAGACCAGGCTTTCAGGCCTGCTGTTGATGTGATTAATTCCATATTATTTTGGGATCCTTTTACAGCCATGGGTATCTATGATCCGGTTGTTTATGACGAATTCGGACAGCCCATATTAGACAGCGAAGGAAATCCTTTAGAATCACGATTGCCGCTGATTGTTTTCTGGCTGATATTCGGCGCCATTACGTTTACCATTGTGATGCGGTTCGTAAATATAAGGGGGTTTAAGCATGCCATCCAACTCGTGCAGGGCAAATATGACGACCCTGATGATCCGGGTGAAGTGTCACACTTCCAGGCTTTAACTACCGCGCTTTCCGCTACAGTAGGTCTTGGAAATATTGCGGGGGTGGCCATCGCCATTTCAATAGGCGGACCTGGAGCTACTTTCTGGATGATCGTTGCAGGATTGCTCGGCATGTCTTCCAAGTTTACCGAATGTACCCTCGGTGTTAAATACCGCCGTATTGATATAAATGGTGTGGTGTCAGGTGGACCTATGTACTATTTGCGTGATGGATTGAAAAAGAAAAAAATGAAATGGCTGGGCGCTGTGCTGGCTGCGCTCTTCGCCTTACTGGTTATTGGCGGCTCCTTTGGCGGAGGAAATATGTTCCAGGCCAACCAGTCGTTTTCCCAATTGGCATATGTGGTTCCAAGCATTGAAGGTCAAGGATTCTGGTTCGGGATCATACTCGCTATTTTAGTTGGTATTGTCATTATTGGAGGCATTAAAAGTATTGCGAGGGTGACCGATAAAGTTGTGCCTTTTATGGCAGTGCTTTATGTTGCAACAGCACTCATCATCATTTTTATGAATATCCAGCATACAGGTGAGGCATTCGGCTTGATCTGGAATGGCGCTTTTGATCCGGGTGCTATCAAAGGTGGTATAGTTGGAGTGTTGATTGTTGGGTTCCAGCGGGCAGCTTTTTCAAACGAAGCCGGTGTTGGCTCGGCAGCCATTGCGCACTCGGCAGTTAAAACTGATAAACCGATCACTGAAGGGTTTGTGGCATTAATGGAACCGTTTGTAGATACAGTAGTTATATGTACCATGACTGCACTGGTGTTAATTTTTACGGGAACATATGAAAATCCGTTGGGATTGGAAGGTGCCCAACTGACTTCAAATGCTTTTGAAAAGGTGTTTTCATTTTTTCCATACATCCTGGTGATTGCCATATTCCTGTTTGCTTTTTCAACCATGATCTCCTGGTCGTATTATGGCCTAAAAGGATTTGATTATCTGTTTGGAGGAATGTTCGTAAGATTATTCGGAAACCGTCAGGTAGCCAAATACACCTATTTTGTATTATTCCTAACTTTTATTGTCATTGGTGCCTCATCTAGCCTGGGTGCTGTTGTCGATTTCTCTGATGCTATGATTCTTGCTATGGGTTTCCCCAATATTTTAGGACTCCTAATATTGGCGCCGGAAGTTCGAAAAGACCTGAAAGATTACTGGAAGAAACTTAAAACAGGAGAAATAAAAAAATACAAGTAATGCGAATTGCCATCATATTGTTAAATAAAGGCAGGGGCAGTGGCGAAGTGGCCAGACAACATACCCGGTTTTTATTGCAGCAGGGACACCAAGTTTATTTTATGCATCCCGAAATTGGAGATGGTGTTCAGGGTGCACATAATATAGATATCAAATTGCATTCAGATATTATGCCTGTGCATGAATACTTGCCATCGGCAGGGGAAGAACAGAAACAGGTGGCCAGTATGGATTTTGATGAAATGATGGCCTATTTACCTGATTATGAAAAAGCACTTAGCAACATTATTGATGATGTGGATATTGTGATCGGGCATCATGCCAATATTACAGCCATTGCGACATATCGTATTGCATCGGAAAACTATAAACCTTATGTGCTTTTTTTACACGGAACGGGAATTGAACCAAGACACCTGGGGAAATGGGATGATCGCTCATGGGATTTAATCAAAAAAGCGGTTGAAGATGCGAAAGGCATTATTGTAACTACAGAATATGT
>PKSW01000327.1 GCA_002869465.1 Marinilabiliales bacterium | reverse complement strand
TGGTATCTTTAATGGAAATTCGTTTACCTGTTCCATTCCACCCAGTATTTACGAGGAAGGCTTCTGCATCATTTTCTTCCATTCTCTTCACCAGTTCCTCGCCGTATTTGGTTGGGTGTAAGGTGAGAAAAGCAGCGCCGAAACAGGCTGAAAATGTTGGCTGCGGTTTGGTTACTCCCAGTTCGGTTCCGGCTAACTTGGCTGTAAATCCTGATAGGAAATGATACTGGGTCTGTTCTGGTGTTAATTTTGCCACGGGAGGCATCACGCCAAAGGCATCTGCCGTTAAAAAGATTACCTTTTTAGCTGGCCCGGCTTTGGAAATAGGTTTCACAATATTATTGATATGATAAATTGGGTAGGAAACCCTAGTGTTTTGCGTTACCGAGCCATCGTCAAAATCAATATGGCCTTTTTCATCAACGGTTACGTTTTCAAGCAGCGCATCCTTTCTAATGGCATTGTATATATCCGGTTCACTATCTTTATCCAGGTGAATGGTTTTGGCGTAACAACCCCCTTCAAAATTAAAAATGCCATCGTCATCCCAGCCATGCTCATCATCACCGATCAGAGCTCTTTTTGGGTCAGTGGAGAGGGTGGTTTTTCCGGTACCTGAAAGGCCAAAGAATATGGCTGTGTCACCTTGTTCACCCACATTGGCTGAACAGTGCATGGCTGCAATTCCTTTGAGTGGTAAGTAGTAATTCATGATGGAAAAAATGCCTTTTTTCATTTCGCCGCCATACCAGCTGCCACCGATAACAGCACGGCCTTCCGTGAGGTTAAAAACAACAAATACTTCTGAATTGAAAGGAACTCCATCCGTTCTTTTCATTTCTTTCCAGTCCGGATTGGTGGCTTTTGCAGCATTTAGTACAACAAAACCAGGAACGAAAGATTCCAATTCTTCTTCAGTAGGTCTGATAAACATATTCTTTACAAAATGGGCCTGCCAGGCTACTTCCATGATGAACCTGACACCAAGGCGGGTTTCTTTATTGGCACCGGCATAACCATCCACTACATATAATTTCTTTTCGTTCAAAGCTTCAGCACCAATGTTGTAAAGTTTTTTCCATGCTTTGTCATCAACAGGTTTATTATCAGACTTATTCAACGGTGAAGCCCACCATACTGTGTTTTTGGATTTGTCATCATAAACAATGTACTTATCTTTTGGAGAGCGCCCGGTAAAAATACCTGTCATTACATTTACTGCTCCCAAATCAGATAACTGTCCTTTTTCAAAACCTTCGAGTTCGGGTTTTAATTCTTCTTTGAAAAGTACTTCGTAGGAAGGATTGTACACTATTTCTTTCGCATCCTGAATACCGTATGCTTTCAGATCTGCTTTGATCTTGTTCATATCAATTGCCATGGGTGATTTATTAATTCGTGATTTGGTTTGAGGTGCAAGTTTACTAAAAACTGCTCAGATATATTGAAAAAGCCATATGTTTAATTTAACATATGGCTTTTAATAACTTTAGAAAAGAATCTTTACTTTCTTTTTTTCCAGCTTCTTTTATTCATGATAACTGCTTGTGCAGCTGCCAGTCTGGCGATAGGCACACGGTAAGGTGAACAGCTTACATAATGCAATCCGACGCGGTAACAAAACTCAATCGAGCTGGGTTCGCCTCCATGTTCGCCACAAATACCCAACTTGATTTTCTTACGTGTTTTCCGACCTTTTTTAACGGCTGTTTCAACCAATTGTCCAACACCTTCCTGGTCAAGTACCTGGAACGGATCATTTTTAAGTAATCCTTTTTCAAGATAAACAGGTAAAAATTTACCGGCATCATCACGTGAATAACCAAAGGTCATCTGCGTCAGGTCGTTGGTTCCAAATGAGAAGAATTCGGCAGATTTTGCAATTTCATCAGCTGTTAAAGCCGCACGTGGAATTTCGATCATTGTACCTACCAGGTAATCAATTTTATCGCCTCTTTCTTCAAAGACCTGATTTACTGTACTCCTTACGATATCTTCCTGAAGTTTCATTTCCTGGTAAGTTCCGGTTAACGGAATCATAATTTCAGGATGTGTTTTAATTTTACGTTTTTTAAGATTGAGTGCTGCTTCAATAATAGCTCGTGTTTGCATTTCTGTAATCTCAGGATATGTATTTCCTAATCTGCAACCGCGATGCCCGAGCATTGGGTTAAACTCTGAAAGCTCTTCCACTTTTTCTTTTACTTCTTTTACAGAGATTCCCATAACTTCAGCCATTTCTTTCTGGCCTTTATCATCGTGAGGTACAAATTCATGCAATGGCGGATCGAGTAATCTTACAGTTACTGGTAATCCATGCATGGCTTCAAAAATGCCTTCAAAGTCAGTGCGCTGCATGGGTAGTAATTTCTCCAATGCTTTGCGCCTACCTGCTTCGTCTTCTGCAAGGATCATTTCACGCATAGCGATGATCTTGTCTTCTCCGAAGAACATGTGTTCTGTGCGGCACAGACCGATACCCTGAGCGCCGAAATCACGGGCTACCTGCGCATCGTTTGGAGTGTCAGCGTTGGTACGAACTAGCATCTTAGCCTTCTTGTCAGCCAGTTTCATCAATTTGCCGAAATCACCACTTAATTCAGGGTCAACGGTTTTTATTTTTCCATCATACACTTCCCCGGTTGATCCGTTTAATGAAATAAAATCACCTTCTTTATAAGATTTTCCATCCATTAAAAGGGTGCGTGCTTTGTAGTCGATTTTAATACCACCAGCGCCAGAAACACAACATTTACCCATACCGCGGGCCACAACAGCCGCATGAGAGGTCATTCCACCTCGAGCTGTTAAAATACCTTCTGCAGAATTCATACCTGAAAGATCTTCTGGTGATGTTTCAATTCGCACCAAGATCACTTTTTTACCTTGTTCTGCCCAGGCTTCGGCGTCGTCAGCATGAAATACCACCTGTCCGGTAGCAGCGCCAGGTGATGCAGGCAAGCCTTTTGTCATCACTTTTGCTTTGCTAATAGCATCCACATCAAATACCGGGTGAAGTAACTCATCTAGTTTTTCAGGGGCTACACGCATCAAAGCTTCTTCTTTTGTAATCAGCTTATCTTTCAGCATGTCCATGGCAATTTTGACCATAGCTGCCCCGGTACGTTTTCCATTCCTGGTCTGCAGCATCCAAAGTTTGCCATCCTGAATGGTGAACTCAAGGTCCTGCATGTCTCGGTAGTGCAACTCAAGCGATTCCTGAAGTTCGTCTAATTCTTTATATAATGCCGGCATGGTTTCCTCTAATGATGGGAATTTACTGGCACGCGTCTTTTCGTCCACATGTGCCAATGCAGCCCATCGTTTAGAGCCTTCAAGTGTAATTTGCTGTGGTGTACGGATACCTGCCACTACGTCTTCTCCCTGCGCATTGATCAGGTATTCCCCGTTAAAAATATCTTCTCCGGTTCCAGCATCTCTTGTAAAAGCAACACCTGTCGCAGATGTTTCGCCCATATTTCCAAATACCATCGCCTGCACGTTTACCGCTGTTCCCCATTCATCAGGAATTTTTTCCATTTTACGGTAGTAGATCGCTCTTTCGTTCATCCAGCTATCAAAAACTGACATAACAGAACCCCAGAGTTGTTCCCATGGGTCTGTCGGGAAATCGTGACCGGTTTGTTTTTTAACGGCTTTTTTAAATCTCTTAACCAGTTCTTTGAGGTCAGCAGTAGAAAGATCTGTATCCAGTTCCACATCTTTTTCTTCTTTCATCTGATCGATGATCTCTTCAAACGGGTCAGGATCTTCTTTGGAAACCGGTTTCATGCCGAGTACTACATCGCCATACATTTGAACAAAACGGCGGTATGAGTCCCAAGCAAAACGTTCATTCCCTGACTTTTTGGCGATGCCTTCCACGGCTTCGTCATTAAGGCCGAGGTTCAGCACGGTATCCATCATTCCCGGCATGGATGCGCGGGCACCGGAACGAACTGACATCAACAATGGGTTTTCTTTGTCACCAAATTTGGTATCCATAATATTTTCTACTTCTGCCATGGCAGCTTCCACTTCTTCTTTGATAAGCGCTACTGCTGCATCCTGTCCTTTTTCATTATATAAGGTACATACTTCAGTTGTGATGGTAAAGCCCGGAGGTACCGGAACGCCAATCAGGTTCATTTCTGCCAGGTTCGCACCTTTGCCACCTAAGAGGTTTTTCATTTTTGCATTGCCTTCAGCTTTCTTGTCGCCGAACGAATAAACATGCTTCTTTTTAGCCATTTTATTTTTCGATTTATTTATATTATAGTCTGATTTTTCAGGAGTGCAAAAGTACAAAATAAAAGGCTTAATTACTTGTTAATTAACTTAAATTCAGTTTAAATTTAACGCAATCGATTGCATATAATGCGGATTGAAATCGTCCGTATATGATTCTAATTTAGAATTGATTCAAATTTTGAATATGGTTCTTATTTACGGTATTTATTAGACATGATATGAAATAGCAGCAGCTATATTTTATAAGTTTGTCTGTTATTCTAAAGCTAAAAAGTCTATGCAGAAAATAGGGGTCAGATACGAAGATAAATACCTCATGGAACGGAGGGTTGCATTGGTTCCCGGACATATTAAGGAACTTACTCAAAAAGGTGTTGAAATCGAAGTGGTTCGATCTGAAAAACGCATATTCAAGGATGAGGAGTTTGAAAAAGCGGGTGCACGTCTTGTTGATGAAATAACTGATTCAGATATCGTCATCGGGGTAAAAGAAATGCCCATAGGCTATTTTAAAAAGGACAAGACCTATATTTTTTTCAGCCACACCATTAAAGGCCAACCCTATAATATGCCTTTATTGCAAGATATCATAGATTCGCGTGCCAGCCTGATTGATTATGAAAAAATAGAAGATGAACAGGGGAGAAGGCTGATATTTTTTGGCCGTTTTGCAGGATTGGCTGGGATGATCAATTCATTGTGGGCGCTTGGTCAGCGGTGGCACAAAATGGGCATTGATACCCCGTTTCTGAAAATTCAGCAAACCCATCATTACGATTCACTTGAAGACGCGAAGGAAGTTGTCAGGGAAGTTGGTGATTTTATTCGGGAAAACGGACTTCCTGAAAATATAGCACCTTTGTCAATTGGCATAACCGGTTATGGTAATGTTTCGAAAGGCGCACAGGAAATACTGGACTTGCTACCCGTAATTGAAATTTCACCTAAAGAACTCATCTCACTTAAAAATAGAAAAGAGATACCTGAAAAAATCATTTATAAAACGGTATTTAAGGAAGAGCATCTTTCAAAACCGTTTGATTCCTCCAGGGAATTTGATTTGCAGGAATATTACGATCATCCTGAAAGATTTGAGAGCCGGTTTGAGCCTTACATTCCGCATATGACTATCCTTATGAATTGCATGTATTGGGATGACCGATATCCACGATTGGTGACCAAGGATTATCTTGAAAAGTTATATAGATCAGGAACGCCAAAACTGACTGTGATTGGTGATGTAACCTGCGATCCGAATGGCTCCATTGAACCACTGCACACCGGAACTGAAATAGAAGACCCCGTTTTTGTTTACAATCCATTTACCAGGCAGCCCACTATGGGTTTTGAAGGAGAGGGTTTGTTGATCATGGGGGTTGATATATTGCCGAGCGAATTACCCAGAGAGGCTTCTCAAACATTCAGTAATGCATTGATCGGATTCCTGACTGAAATTGTGAACACCGATTTTGATGTTTCTTTTGAAAATCTCAAATTGCCGGCTCCCATTAAAAAAGCGATGATCGTGTTCAAAGGAAAATTGACACCTGAATACGAATATCTGAATGAACATTTAAAATAAATATTTCCTCAAGGATTTTAACACATGAAAAACATACTGATACTTGGTGCTGGTCTGTCAACAAATAGCCTGATAGAATATTTGCTAAGCAATGCGGAAGCGCACGACTGGAAGGTGATTGTTGGTGACATAAATGAAGCGCTGGCCCGCAAAAAGGTAAATGGTCATCCCCGTGGTGAGGCGAAAATATTTGATATAAAAGATGAAACGGAAAGCTGGCGTACCATTGCTGATGCTGATGTGGTCATTTCCATGCTCCCGGCGTTTATGCATTCGATGGTGGCTAAAAAATGTATCGATCTGCGTAAACCCATGTTAACGGCTTCTTACGCGTCAGAACAGATAAAAGAGTTGGATGAGCAAGCAAAAAAAGCGGGCATTCCTATCATTATGGAATTGGGATTGGATCCGGGTATCGATCATATGTCGGCAATGAGTGTCATCAACCGTGTTAAAGAAGCAGGAGGGGAACTCACCTCATTTTATTCTTTTACAGGCGGGCTGGTGGCGCCGGAATATGATAACAATCCATGGAATTATAAATTTACCTGGAATCCCAGAAACGTGGTATTGGCAGGAAATGGTGTCAGTCAGTTTATGAAAAGAGGCAAGTATAAATACATTCCATACCACCGCCTGTTTGATCAGTTGCGTGTGCTGCAACGGAAAATATTGAAATATGGTAATTTTGAAGTATATGCAAATCGCGATTCTTTAAAATACCGTGAAATATATGGACTTGAAAATGTAAAGTCAATGTACCGTGGTACGGTTCGGCGTCCCGGATTTACCAAAGCCTGGAATGTATTTGTGCAGTTGGGTGTGACTGATGATAGTTATATCATCGAGGACTCTGAAAATATGACATACAGGGAGTTTTTCAATGCCTTTATGAAATATGAGCCCAATGTACCTGTTGAAATAAAAATACAGGAATACTGCGAAGGCGCAAACGACCCTGTGGTTTTTGAGAAATTGAAATGGCTGGGTGTATTTGATAACAGAAAAATAGGTCTTAAAAGGGCTACCCCTGCTCAAATTCTTCAAAAGCTTCTTGAAGAGAGATGGACTATGGAACCTCAGGATAAAGACATGATAATCATGCAGCATGAGTTTAAGTATATCCTGAATAATGAAGAGAAAATGATTGTATCAGCCATGGCTGTGATCGGAAAAGACCAGGATGAAACGGCGATGGCCATTACGGTCGGTTTGCCGCTTGCCATCACTACAAAATTACTGTTGACTGGTAAAATCACGGGTGAAGGCGTGATGCTGCCCATCAAAAAGCAGATTTATGAACCGGTACTGGCCGAACTGGAAACATTTGGAATAAAATTTGAGGAGAAGGAATACATGCTCGGTTAAGCTTTTTTATATGCCGGGATTTTAATCTTTTTTTATGAAATATCTAATTATCATTATCCTGATAGGGATTGCCATATATTATGCCATGAAATGGCAACGGCCTTCAAAAGGGAAATCAGATGATCAAAAAAATACAAATACTTCTAACAATTCTTATTCAGGAACTGGTTCTTATTCAAATAATGCAAATAAACGCAAGCATGGTGGAAGCAGTTATGCCAAATGGGTAGGAGGGGGCCTGGGTTGGGCATTTGGTGGTCCAATAGGTGGTATACTTGGTTTTATGTTTGGCTCCATGTTCGATGGTATGCAAAGCGGAAAATATGAATATGGCAAAACCCAAACAGGCGATTTTGCCGTTTCACTACTCGTATTAACAGCTGCTGTTATGAAAGCAGATGGTACAGCAAGGAAATCTGAGCTTAACTATGTAAAGCGGTTTTACGAAAATAACTTCGGTGTTGAAAGAGCAGGACAGTACATTAAAATGTTGGGTGAGTTGTTGAAACAGGAACTGGATGTGCGACAGGTAGGTGCGCAAATTGGCCAGTTTATGGACTATTCTTCCCGAATGATGCTATTACAATATCTTTTTGGTATTACACAGGCTGATGGGAATTACCATCCGAAAGAAGTGGAGATGGTTCGTGTCATCTCCGGTTATATGGGCATAGGCCTGAAGGATTACGAATCAATAAAAGCGATGTTCATTAAAGATACCGGCAGTGCTTACCAGATACTTGAAGTTTCGCCGGATGTAACTGATGAAGAATTGAAAAAAGCTTACCGCGAACTGGCCAAAAAACACCACCCCGATAAGGTCAGCCATTTAGGAGAAGAAGTAAAGAAGGCTGCCGAAGAAAAATTCACGAAGCTGAATGCTGCTTACGAAGCGATTAAAGTTGAAAGGGGAATGAAATAAGATTAACAGATCATTTTCAGCAAATTATTTTCAACAACCTTTTCTCGAATTTTATTACTTTTAAGTCATTATTTGCTGATAATTCAATCCTGATTATAGATGATCAAAGCAGTTGTGATTGATGATGAAAAGAACAACAGGGAAAAACTGTTGAATCTCCTCATTAAGAACTGTCCAAATATTGAAATAGTTGGAGAAGCAAATGGCGTTAGATCAGGTATATCAATTATCAGGGAGAAAATACCAGATTTGGTTTTCCTGGACGTAAGAATGGGTGACGGAACAGGATTTGATCTATTAAATCGCTTTGAAAGCATTGATTTTAAAGTGATCTTTGTTACGGCCTTTGAGGAGTTTGCTTTAAAAGCTTTTCGTTTTAGTGCCATTGATTATTTGCTAAAACCTGTTGATCCCCTGGAGCTAAAGGACGCTGTAATGAAAGTATCTGGTCAGTTATCACAGGAAAACCAGGAGCAATTAAGCAACTTATCAGAAAGTGTCCAATCAGGAAAATTAAAAAAGATTGCCTTACGGGATTTGGATAATATCTACTTGGTTAATATTGACAATATCGTCCATTGCGATTCTGCAGGGAATTATGTGAGATTTGTCATTACCGATCAGAATGATATCCTCATTTCCAAACAATTAAAGGAGTATGAAGAATTATTTGCCGATTTAGGTTTCTTCAGAGTGCACAAGTCATACTTAATTAACCTGCTGCATGCAAAGCGATTTGAAAAAGCTGATGGAGGTTTTGTAGTGATGTCTGATGAAAGCCGCATCCCTGTTGCCTCGAGGAAGCGTGAACAATTACTGGAGATATTCAGAAGACTCTAAGACTCCCTGTAAGGAAGTCCAATTATTACCCTTGTTCCGAGCGAAACATTGGCTTCCGTTTTCATATCGATAATTTCAAGATTCAATTTTTGTTTTAGTTTTTTGCCTAAGGTTTCAAGTCGATCATGAACAATTTCTGTAGCCATTGATGTGTGACCCTTTCTGAATTGCCTACCAGCAATTGTTCTGCCTACGCCATCATCATCTATTGTACAACGTATTTGGTCTCCATTCAGTTTGAAACGAATATCAATATTTCCTTTCATTTCTTTAGTTTTTATTCCGTGTTCAATGGCATTCTCGACAAAGGGCTGGATAAGCATCGGTGGTATTTCGATGCCCTCTGAATCTATTTTTTCATCCACCTCAATTTTATAGTCAAACTTATCAGTAAACCGCAGTTTTTGCAAAGCAAGGTAATTCTTGATATTTAAAACTTCTCGATCAAATTCAATAAAGTCGCTTCGCGTGCTTTC
>PKSW01000454.1 GCA_002869465.1 Marinilabiliales bacterium | reverse complement strand
TCAAATTCAGCCACGTTTCTAACGGGTCCTAAAGGCGGGTCCGTAATAAAGAAATCACGGGTAGGATCAAATTCCATGTACATTTCTTCTTCCGACAAGTAATGAAGCTTACGATAATCTGGTTTTGCCTTTTGCGCCAATGCCTGCTGGTAACAAAGTACGGTTATAAATATGAAGATGGCTGCTATTTTATGATTCATGGATCGTATTTTAAACTTAGCGAACGCAAATATATTTATTCCTTTCCAGTTAACTATCAGAAATCGCTTTATATGAATAATCAATTCTGAATTATACTATCTTTGTGAGGTAACATTAATACTTTTTTATATGAATCTCCTTACCAATTTAGACGCGGTTCAGTATGCAGGATGGATAGGAACACCTGAGATCATTATTATTGTAATAGTAGTCGTACTGTTATTTGGTGGTCGGAAAATACCCGAGTTAATGAGGGGGATCGGTAAAGGTGTAAAAGAATTCAGAGAAGGTATTGGGGGCGAAGAAGAAAAAAAAGTTGAAGAAGACAAGCCAAAGTCTAAAGAAAACGATACCGCAAAGTAAAAAGGATTCTTCCTGATTCTATTTCTGCATCATTCCTCTTTCTATAAAGCGTATTGCTTTCAATAGCGGCTGATTTATTTTTTTCGCGAAGCAAAAAGCAAGGCCAGCGTCATGATCATCAGGGTGGTGACCAGTGTGCTGAGGGCGATCCGGGATAAAGTTGACAGAAATCCGTTAAAACTAAAAACTTCCAGGAAGAATAGGGCCGTGTGATGTATAAAAACCAACACCAGCGTATATTTTAGAAAACCTCCTGGTTTTAGCTTCGAAATATTGGGCTCTTCATCTGCAGAAAACTCAAGATTTTTAAAAAACAATCGCAGTATTCCGGGCCTGGCATAGGCCAGCAATACTGTTGATGCGGTATGTAATCCAAGGGTATTCCCAAATAAATCAATGGTCAATCCTGTTATAAAGGCCAGCAATAACAAGGCGCTTTTATTGATTTGAACAGGTAGTAAAAGAATAAACAGTACATATACATAGGGGTTGATATAGCCGCTAAGGTTCATATGATTCAACACTAATACCTGTATCAGTATCAATGCGATAAACCTGACTATATTTCTGATGTACAAGTTACTCATTCGGGCATACTATTATTTAGTTTTCAAAATTCGAAATTAAAGTGTCTGCTTCAGGTTTCATATGGTTTTCAATTATATAAACAAATTGCAGCTTATTAAAATCCGCACTGAATTTGATGATGGCTTCACTTAAATCCTGGTTCGCACTCTGCATGTATTCCCGGATGGTTCCTATCATAATTCCCTCGGGGAAGATCAAGGAATTACCACTTGTGACAATACTATCACCCGGATAAAGTTCAATATGCGACGGAATATCCACCACCAACCCTTCTTCATAATCATGTCCGTCCCATAATACATTTACCAGGTGGTTATTTTTTTTAATACGGGCACTTATCCTGCTATTTTGATGCAATATCGACATCACATAGGCATAATTCGATGAGGTGCCGATCACAATACCTACTACACCCTTCGTTGAAATAACACCCATTTCAGGTGCAATACTATCTTTTTCACCTTTGTTAATCAATATATAATTGTTTTGCCGGTTTACGCTGTTGCTCACCACTTTTGCCGCGCGGTAAAAATAATTGTTGTCCTGCTGAATCAAAGATGAATCGGAGGGCGTAGCGGCAGACTTTATCAGGTTTCGTAAACTTGCATTTTCTTCTGCCAGTTTCTCATTTTCATATTTCAATCCAAAAAAGTCGGTAACGCTGCTGTATGATGTATAAATGCTTCCTGTAACATTATTTGCCATGCCGAACGCCAACGACTTGTGGTAGGAGTAACTACTAAAAAGCAGGGTGAACGAAACGGCTTCCAGCATAATAAAAAACACGAAAAATTGGTGTTTCCACAAAAAAACAATGAGGTTACGCATCCCTGAGGGTCTTATTTTTTTTATTTGATCAGGAAAGGGAATTTATCAAAATTCTTAAGTGCAATTCCCGTTCCCCTGGCAACAGCTCTTAAAGGATCTTCTGCCACATGAACCGACAATTTTGTTTTGGCATGAATACGTTTATCCAGCCCACGGAGCATTGATCCGCCACCGGCCAGGTAAATACCGGTTCTGAAAATATCCGCCGACAATTCGGGAGGTGTATTTTCAAGGGCATTTAATACCGCTGCTTCAATTTTAGCAATTGATTTATCCAGGCATCCGGCAATTTCCTTATAGTTTACTACAATTTCTTTAGGTATTCCGGTAAGCATGTCTCTGCCATGAACCGCATAATCATCTGGTGGATTTTCAAGTTCGGTAATCGCTGCGCCTACTTCAATTTTTATACGTTCAGCAGTTCGTTCACCAATATTGATGTTGTGGTGTTTCCGCATATACTCCTCAATATCCGAGTTAAAATCATCACCTGCGATACGAATGGATGTATTGTTTACAATGCCTCCCAGAGCGATCACCGCAATTTCACTGGTACCCCCGCCAATGTCGATGATCATATTTCCCGTGGGCTCCAGCACATCAATGCCTATTCCAATGGCTGCCGCCATAGGTTCATGAATCAGCCTGATCTCTTTGGCACCAGCCTGTTCCGCTGAATCTTTCACCGCACGTTCTTCTACTCCTGTAATGCCTGAAGGAATACATACAACCATTCTCAAAGCCGGCGGAAACAACGTATTTTTGATACCTACCATTTTGATCAGCTCACGAATCATGAATTCGGCTGACTGGAAGTCGGCGATAACGCCATCGCGCAAAGGTCGGATTGTTTTTATATTTTCATGCGTTTTACCATGCATCATCATGGCCTTTTTGCCCACCGCGATAATTTTACCGGTATTTCTCTCAAGCGCTACAATTGACGGCTCGTCAACCACCACCTTATCATTGTAAATAATGATGGTGTTGGCCGTGCCTAGGTCAATGGCTATTTCTTTTGTTAGAAACGAAAACAATCCCATAATATTTATTTTGTTTGAATCTTCTGAACGAAACTACTAAAATATTCAATAAAGCCCTATAAAACAAGAGTTTTAATGTTTAAAGTGCCTGATGCCCGTAAACACCATCGACATGCCATGCGCATTACAATAATCCACCGAATCAGTATCCCTGATGGAGCCACCCGGTTGAATAACCGCTTTAATACCCGCCTTATCCGCAATTTCAACGGAGTCGGCAAAAGGGAAAAACGCATCTGAAGCCATCACGGCACCTTCTAAGGGCAGCTTAAAAGCCCTGGCTTTATCAATAGCCTGCCGAAGGGCATCCACCCTGGATGTTTGGCCTGTACCGGAACCTACGAGTTGCTTATTTTTTACCAGCACAATAGTATTCGACTTGGTATGTTTGACGATCTTATTGGCAAACAACAAATCCTCAATTTGATCATTCGTTGGTGCTAACTTAGTCGCATTTTTCAGGTCCTCAGGTTTTTCCGTTATCCTGTCCTTTTCCTGCAAAAGTGCACCATTCAAGAGGGAGCGAAACTGATGATCCGGGAAGTTGTAAGCCTTTTTCTTCAGTATGATCCTGTTTTTCTTCGATTTTAAAATTTCCAATGCGTCTGTATCATAATCCGGTGCAATGATAATCTCAAAAAAGATCTTATTGATCTCTTCTGCTGTGACGGCATCGATGGATTTGTTGGTGACTAATACCCCGCCAAAAGCAGAAACCGGGTCACCGGCCAATGCATCATTCCAGGCGTCTGTTAAATTATTCCTAGAAGCCAGTCCGCAGGCGTTGTTATGCTTAATGATGGCAAAAGTGGTTTCTTTAAAATCACTGATGAGGTTGATGGCGGCATCCAAATCCAGCAGGTTGTTGTAAGAAATGGCCTTACCGTGAAGTTGTTCAAAAACTTCATCCAGGTTGCCAAAATACAAGCCTTTTTGGTGGGGGTTTTCGCCATACCGCAGCGTATTTTCTTTGGTCAAACTTTGTTTGAAAGCTGAAATGCTACCAGGATTCACCCAGTTAAATATCAGCGTATCATAATGTGAGCTGACATTAAATGCCTGTGCCGCGAAATATTGCCTGTCGTCAATAGTTGATACGCCCTGGTTCTTATCTAAAAGTTCGATCAACTCATCATACATGGAGGAAGCAGGTACGACCAGCACATCCTTGAAATTTTTAGCAGCTGCCCGTATCAATGAGATACCCCCGATATCAATTTTTTCAATGATCTCAGAAGCATCGTTAGTATTGGAAATGGTTTCTTCAAATGGATACAAATCAACGATGACCAGGTCGAATAAAGGAAGTTCGTATGCTGACACATGCTGCTGATCGCCGGGATTATCCCTTCTGGCCAATATTCCACCAAAAACCTTCGGATGCAATGTTTTTACCCGGCCACCCAGAATAGAAGGATAAGAAGTGACCGATTCAATCGTGGTGGCTTCAAATCCCTGTTGTTTGATGAAATCATAAGTGCCGCCGGTAGAATACATCTGAATACCGAGGTCATTTAACTTTGTAAGAACTTTTTCCAGTCCTTCTTTATAATAAACTGAAATTAATGCGTTTTTTATTTTTTTCAAAGGTCTGTGTGTTATTTTACGCGTTGATAATGGTTTAAAAAATCTATACTGCAAAATAACATGATTTAATTAAAACTTATTATAATTTTACATACCTATTTATCAGAATTATTCATTTAGCATGATATCTTCCGATAAATGGCTAAAAATTGAATTCATGATCATTTTTAAACTCATCGTTGAAAGTTTCTTATTTGCCATAAATGCGCTTGTAATCAATAAGGTCCGTACATTTCTTTCCTTACTGGGTATCACTATTGGTATTTTTTCAATAATCGCTGTTTTTACTGTGTTCGATAGCCTTGAAAATGAAATAAAAAGCGAAATAAACTCGCTTGGAAATAACGTATTGTTCATCCAAAAATGGCCATGGATGATGGGCGGGGGAGATTATCCCTGGTGGAAATATTACCAGCGCCCACAACCCAAAATGAGTGAAATGACTGAACTGGGGCGGCGCAGCAACACTATTGAAGCGCTGGCTTTTATGTTCGACGTGGACCGCACTGTATCCAATATCAAGAAAAAGGGAATCAATTCAATGGATAATGTGCCCATCATTGCAGTTTCACACGATTATAACCAGGTGATGCCTTTCGACCTGCAGGCAGGCCGTTATTTTACCGAAATTGAATCGCATACCGGGAAAAACATAGCCATCATCGGGGCGGAAATTGCTGAAAATCTTTTTATGGGTCAAAATGCCGTGGGTGAGAAAATTAAAATTTTCGGAAGGAAGTTATATGTAATCGGTGTGATAAAAAAAGAAGGTGAAGATGTTTTTGGAAATTCCAATGATAATTGGATATTGATTCCGGCTAATTTTGCACGCAATGTGATCGATGTCAATAGTGTGGGCACCACCATCATTGCAAAAGGGAAGCCCAATATTTCGAATGATCAGATGAAAGATGAACTGACGGGCATCATGCGGTCCATCCGAAAACTGCCCCCCAAAGCCGATGATAATTTTGCCATCAACGAAACGGATATCATATCGAAAGGCTTTGATGAACTTTTCGCCATCATTGCAATGGTAGGTTGGATCATCGGTGGTTTCTCGCTGCTGGTAGGTGGTTTTGGCATTGCTAATATCATGTTTGTTTCCGTTAAAGAGCGTACCACCCAAATTGGGATTCAAAAATCATTGGGTGCAAAAAACTATTTTATACTATTACAATTTCTATTTGAAGCCGTCTTTTTATCGCTGATGGGTGGTATTGTAGGACTTATCATCGTTTATATCCTCACTTTTATTGTAAGTTCCATGTTCAATTTTGAATTGATCCTGACCTTCGGAAATGTCATGCTCGGACTGGTAGTTTCCATTCTAATCGGACTAATTTCAGGCTTTATTCCCGCGTGGTCGGCTTCACGTTTGAATCCCGTGGATGCCATCAGGTCGAATTTTTAAGATTCAATTTCTTAATTTTCCAGTAGTGATTTATTTTTCAATCATTTACTTAAATTATTAAAAATTAGATGCCCGCTTACTTAGAATTCTTCTAATATTGGCTATCTTTACAAGCAAAAGATCTTAGAAATGGAAAAGCGCTGGGTGCTAAATAATAACGCTGATAATGAGGTTGTTGAGCGCTTGACCTCGGAACTAAATATTAGCAAACCGCTTGCCAGCCTGCTTAATCAACGCGGCGTTGAAACGTACGACGAAGCCAAAAGGTTTTTCCGTCCACATTTAGATCACCTCCATGATCCTTTTTTAATGAAAGACATGGACAAAGCTGTTGACCGTATCCTGAAAGCCGTCAGCTTGGGTGAAAAAATTGTTGTGTACGGCGATTATGACGTGGATGGAACAACGGCCGTTTCCCTGGTCTATTCTTTCTTAAAACAGTTTCATCGCAAACTTGAATTCTATATTCCCGATCGTTATGAGGAAGGCTATGGCATTTCATACAAGGGAATTGATCATGCTTTAGAAACCGGCGTTTCCTTAATGATCACACTCGATTGCGGCATTAAAGCGGTTGAGAAGGTGGAATATGCCAAAAAACATGGGCTTGACATCATCATTGGAGATCATCATCGTCCGGGGGATAAAGTACCCGAAGCTGTTGCGGTATTGGACCCAAAACAAGATGATTGCCCTTATCCTTTCAAAGAACTTTCGGGTTGTGGTGTTGGTTTTAAACTCATACAGGCGCTCGGCATTAAAATGGGATTGAAAAAAGAAAAAGCCTATTCTTATCTTGACCTGGTTGCCGTGAGTATTGCCGCCGATATTGTTTCCTTAACCGGCGAAAACAGGGTGTTGGCTTATTATGGTTTGAAAAAGATCAACCGCAAACCAAGCATCGGCATTTATGCTTTGTTTAAGTCAGCCGGACTGAAAGAAAATGAAGACCCAAAATCAAAACTGTTGTTTGAAAGGGAAATCAATATCAATGACCTGGTATTCGTGCTGGGTCCCCGCATCAATGCTGCCGGACGCATCGAAAGCGCTACTGACTCCGTCAGGTTACTAATCAGTAATAATTTTGATTATGCTGAAAAACTGGGCAAGCAGATTGACGAGCTGAACCTGACCCGCCGCGACCTCGACAGCAATATAACACAGGAAGCCAACGAGATGATTGATGGCAACATTGCGGATAACAGCAAAAAAACGACCGTTGTTTTTAAAGAAACGTGGCATAAAGGTGTGATCGGCATTGTGGCTTCACGTTTGGTTGAAACATTTTACCGCCCCACCATCGTCTTTACAAAAGCTGACGGGCTGATTACCGGTTCGGCCAGGTCGATTAAAAATTTTGACATATACGATGCTATCGACCATTGTAGCGACATTCTGGAACATTTCGGGGGGCACACCTATGCTGCCGGATTGGCTTTGAAGCCTGAAAAATTAAACACATTTATCGAGAAATTCGAGAAATATGCTTCTGAACGCATCACTGAAGAAATGCTGGTTCCGGAAATAGAAATTGACCAGGAATTATTCATCAGCGATATCAATTTCAAATTTTACCGAATCGTAAAGCAGTTTGCTCCTTTCGGACCGGGTAATATGTCGCCGATATTTGTAACTAACAATGTGATTGATACCGGTTATGCCAAACTGGTGGGAAAAAACGGCCAGAACCACCTGAAGTTTTCAGTGGTGCATCCTGACAGAACCGGCAACCCGGTTCCCGCAATTGCTTTTAACCAGGGGCATTATTATGAAAAAATGAAAGCAGGAAGACCATTCAGCATCTGTTACCACATTGACGAAAATACCTGGCTCGGAAACACAAGCTTGCAACTCAGAATAAAAGACATTAAGTTTTAAAGTTCCTCCTCTTTTGCGTGTTGTCTCTCAAGAAAACGTTCTACATTTTTTAATCGAATGGATATGGCAATAAGCACAATACCAAAAATAAAAGCCAGTATACCGCTGATAACCACCAAAAATTTGGCTGACTCAAAAGGATTGAAAAACAGAATAATTCCAAAGACCAATGTGATAATGCCATTGACCAGCAGGGTGTTTTTTTCACCAGGTAACAATTCTGATTTTGTAGCTACATACAATTGTACAACACCCACCAAAACCGCCCAGCTGCCAATGATCATCACGAAAATTGTTAAAGACTTCGACGTGTAAAACGTTAAAAGCGCACCAATGACGATCGTTATAAAAGAACTTACCAGGTCGGTAGCATAAGGCAGTTTGTCGCGAATACTGTTAATGGCGCCCCACAACATGGCAAAACCAATAATTAAGATGACAATGCCGAAATACATAACCAAAGTTACAAGGGTTGCGCTGGGAACAAAAATGGCAATGATACCATACACGATGGCAATAATACCATTTAGCGTAAGAAGCCACCAGTTACTTAATCGTTTTGTGTTCATGATGCTATATTTTAAATTTGTAGTTAAAGGTATGGCTTTTTTAAAACATAACTAATGAAAGAATTCTAAACAGTAATCCCCATTTTTTTCATCAGGAAGGTAGCGTTCAGGTTTTGTGAAATCCCGTCTTTCAGTTTATAATCGAAAACCAGCTCGTTATCTTTAATTTCAACTTCAAACCTTTTATTGATCACCCGGTCAGGAAAGATTTTTTCCAATTGCCCCAGCGCCAAGTCGTGTGTAGCAATCATTCCGGAGGCATCCAACCTGATCAGTTGTTTGACCAGTCCTTCGGACCCTTTATGCTTATCTGCGGAATTGGTGCCCCTTAAAATTTCATCCAGAATGATAAAAAGCTTGGCGCCTTTTTCAAGAGTAATTATCAATTCTTTCAGGCGTTTTAATTCGGCGAAAAAATAGGATTCCCCATCTTGTAGTGAATCGGTAGTTTTGATGCCGGTAAAAATGTCAACGGGCTTTAATACGAAACGTTTTGCCAGCACCGGAGCACCCGTCATGGCCAACACCATATTGATACCAACAGTCCTTAAATAAGTGCTTTTCCCGGCCATATTGGCCCCGGTGATAATTTGAAATTTACCCCAACCCTTGAAACTTATTTCATTACCAATATTATTTTTTTCGCTGATAAAAGGATGTTTGGCATCTTCAGCTTCGAGCACAAAATTGTCCCGAGCAAAATTTGGAAATACGGATTTGGGATGGCTGAATGCAAACCCTGCCAGTGAATTCAGTTCATCGAATACAAACAGCGTTTCAAATGCTAATTCCATTTCTTCGCCATGTGAAACTTTCCATTTTTCAAGCCTGATGCTTTGCAAAATATCCCATAAAAAGAAAATATTCAGAAAGATGCCTACGATCAGGTTCAGGCGATAATCAAAGGCTGATAATATGCCTGACAATTTTTTGATGGTTTTTTGAGTCGATGTATCCTCTTGCAAAATGGCCATTTTTTGTTCATTTATCAATTCCGATGTAAAGGACTCTTTTTCTATCATGCCAAATAATTCGCTATATTTTGCCAATACTTCAGTTTTCCTCCCCAATTTGTTATGTAATGTATTGATGGTATTAAATTT
>PKSW01000108.1 GCA_002869465.1 Marinilabiliales bacterium | reverse complement strand
TCTGGTGAGGTTCCATTAACGGTTGATTTTAATGATGAATCAACTGGTGAGGTTGATTCCTGGTTATGGGATTTTGGTGATGGTAATACATCCACTGAACAATATCCTGAGTATGTTTATGAGGAAACAGGAGTATTTACGGTATCACTAACGGTGACTGGTCCGGGTGGAAGTGAAACAACGATTAAAACAGATTTAATCGAGGTTAGGGAGGTACTGTTGGCCGATTTCACATCCGATATTCAAAATGTATATGAAGTGCCTGAAGTTAATTTCACCAGCAATTCAGTTGGAGACATTACAGGCTATGAGTGGACCTTTGAGGGAGGTGACCCGGAGACTTCCACAGAAGAGAGCCCAACAGTATCCTATTACACTCCTGGTGTATACGATGTGAGTTTGACTGTAACCAGCGGTGAGAATGAGAATACGATCGTTAAAGAAGATTTCATCACGGTACATTATTGGGTGGGTACACCAGATAATCTGTTGAATGAAAGAGCTGTGAAAGCGTATCCAAATCCATTCAGTACTAAAGTGAACATTGAACTGAATCTGGTACAATCTGCAGATGTTACGATTGAAATCTTTGATATTACGGGTAGGGTATTACAAACCTTGACAAATGAAAAGCTTTCAAGCGGAAAGCATATTTTTAACTGGGACGCAACTTCCATTGAACCTGGTTTGTATTTTTACACTGTACGTTCAGGAAATGAAGCATATACAAGGAAGCTTGTTTTATCAAAATAAGTAAAAACATATTTCTAAAAACCGTCTACTGTTACCGGAAGGCGGTTTTTTTATGCCCTGGTTAATCATATTTTGAAGGATTCGCGCCAGATAGCAACTGTTTAATTTTAGACTGTTTATAAATTAACAATCGACGTTAAAATGTTTAAAATCAGGACGGATTAAGTAGTAATTTCGCAATATTATTCACCCAAAAACTTACCATAATAATGGATAAATTATTCAGAAAAGACGCCTTTAACTATCATGCTTTAGGACGACCGGGAAAAATTGAAGTCATTCCAACAAAACCTTATTCAACCCAAAGAGACCTCTCATTAGCTTACTCTCCGGGGGTGGCCGACCCTTGTCTGGCCATTGAAAAAACCCCGGAAGACGTATATAAATACACCGCAAAAGGAAATCTTGTTGCAGTTATTTCAAATGGAACAGCTGTGCTCGGATTAGGAAACATTGGCGCATCTGCTGGTAAACCTGTAATGGAAGGCAAAGGATTGTTATTTAAAATATTTGCCGATATAGATGTATTCGACATTGAGGTAGATGAAACGGACATTGATAAATTTGTCGAGATTGTTAAAGCCATCTCACCAACATTCGGAGGAATTAACCTGGAAGATATAAAAGCACCAGAATGCTTTGAAATAGAAAGACGATTAAAGGAAGAACTGAATATTCCGATTATGCACGATGATCAGCACGGAACGGCGATTATCACTTCTGCAGGATTATTGAATGCACTTGAAATTGTTGGTAAAAAAATTGAAGATATTAAGATTGTTGTAAATGGTGCAGGGGCATCATCCATTTCATGCACAAGGTTGTATGTACATTTGGGAGCCAAACCTGAAAATATCATCATGCTGGATAGCAAAGGCGTATTGCACAAAGATCGTACAGACCTGAATGATACTAAAAAAGAGTTTGTGTCTGATACGAAAGCGCGCACACTTAAAGAAGCTGTTAAAGGAGCCGACATGTTTTTAGGCCTTTCCGTGGGAGGTGTTATGAAAAAAGATATGTTATTATCGATGGCAGATAACCCAATCGTATTTGCACTGGCAAATCCGAATCCAGAGATTACATATGATGAAGCAATAGAAACACGGGATGATGTTGTAATGGCAACAGGACGTTCCGACTTTCCCAATCAAATCAATAATGTATTGGGTTTCCCATTCATATTTCGTGGTGCATTAGATGTTCGGGCAACCGAGATCAATGACGAGATGAAATTAGCTGCTTCTATAGCACTTGCTAAATTGGCAAAAGAGCCAGTACCCGAAGAAGTAAATATAGCTTTCAAAGTGCAAAACTTGTGTTTTGGCAGGGAATATATCATTCCAAAACCAACTGACCCGCGTCTAATAGAAACCGTAGCTCCAGCAGTTGCAAAAGCGGCAATGGAATCAGGTGTTGCTTTGAAAAAAATTGAAAATTGGAGTGCTTATAAAGAAGAATTGAAAAAACGTCTTGGCTTAAGCAATCCGCTTTTAAGACAGATGAGAGCGGCCTGTAAACGTGATCCAAAACGGATTGTTTTAACAGATGCTCAGAACTATAAAATGCTTAAAGCTGCTGAGATTGTATTGAATGAAAAATTAGCTATTCCAATCCTTTTAGGTGACAAGAAAGTAATCACAAAAATTATTAAAGAAAATGATCTTGAACTAAATGGTGTCGAGATTATTGATAATAAAAGTGCAGGGGAAAAGAAAAGGAGACAGAAGTTTGCTCATTTGCTGTTTGAAAAGCAGAAGCGGGATGGTATGACTCTGAATGCTGCACTGGATGAAATGCAACACCGTAATTATTTTGGACCCATGCTGGTTGAAACAGGTTACGCCGATTCCGTTCTGTCCGGTTTAACAAGGAATTATCCTGATTCAATACGCCCCTCTTTACAGGTGATAGGCAGACGCGACGAGTTCGGCGTTGTAAGCGGCATGTACATCATTAATACGAAAGAAGGTCCTTTATTTCTGAGCGATTGTACGGTCACTAAAGAACCTACTGCTGAGGAACTGGTGGCTATTACTATTCAAACAGTTGAAGAAGTAAAGAGGTTTAAAATTGAGCCAAGGGTAGCTTTATTGTCGTATTCAAATTTTGGATCAGTGAAAGGTGAATTGGCAAGCAAACTGAAAAAAGCCGTTGAAATATTGCACAGGGACTATCCTGACCTGATTGTTGATGGTGAGATGCAGGCTTCGATGGCATTGAATCCTGAGCTGCTGAAAGAAAATTTCCCGTTTACAAAGCTTAAAGGAAAACAGGCCAATGTGTTGATATTTCCGAACCTGGCATCTGCCAATATTGTGCACAAAGTATTGAAAGAGCTAACGGAATTTGAAGTAATAGGACCAGTTTTAAATGGCATGAAAAAACCTGTTCAGGTACTTACCATGGGCAGTGCCGTTAATGACATCGTTAATATGATTATGGTTTCAGTAATGGATGCCCATAAAGTGAATTTGTAAATATTGAAAACCTAAACGCTTAAACACCATAAGTTTAATGGCGATCAATAAAACAGATAATTATCAGCCCCAAAGTTAACTTTGGGGCTGATTTTGATTATATTGCAGCTGATTTTTATATCGTTAGGTATGTCAAAAACCAGGAAAATTCTTTTAGCAATTATTGTATTAGCCGTTTTCATCTATCTGGCACTACCATATTATGCAAAGCAAGCATTGGTGCACCAGATGCCCGGAATAGAAGATTATAAAATTTTCAGTAACCGGATTGTACGAACGGGTGATCATCAAACCTGGGAAATAGATGAAAATTACAACAGAGCAAAAATTGCGGATTCAACCCGTGATAAAATGGCCTTTTATGAACCGGTTGCTTTTTTGATTATCCGGGATCAGAAAATCATTTATGAAGAATATTGGGATGGATTTAATGAAGATTCACCATCAAATTCCTTCAGTATGGCCAAAGGCATTGTTTCGCTATTGATAGGCGCTGCTCTGGACGATGGTTATATAAAAAGTCTCGACCAGAAAGTAGGGGAATTTATTGAAGCATATAATGAAAGTGGTAAAGAAGAGATAACCATCAGGGATGTGCTGACCATGAGCTCCGGTTTGAGTTGGGATGAAGCCTATGCAAGTCTTTTTTCGCCAACTACCGAATCTTATTATGGGAACGATCTTAGGGGCTTGGTTAAAAATCTGGACATGATGGAAAAACCGGGTGTGCGTTACTATTACAGAAGTATCGACACAGAATTGCTGGCTATGATCGTGGAGTCGGCCACAGGAAGAAATGTCAGCGACTATTGTTCGGAAAAATTCTGGAAAAAAATGGGAGCCAAACACGATGCCCTCTGGAGTCTTGATGAAAAAGAAGGCATGGAAAAAGCATTCTGTTGTTTTAATTCAAATGCGCGCGATTTTGCCCGTTGGGGGCAACTTATCTTAAATAAGGGAAAATGGAACGGCAATCAGCTTATTTCAGAAGATTATTTAAATGAAGCTATAACCGCAGCAGACTATTTATTAGATGATGACGGAAACCATGTGGATTATTATGGATATCAGTGGTGGCTGATTAACTATGATGGTTATAAGATTCCCTATATGAGAGGCGTCCAGGGACAATATGTGTTCGCTATTCCTGGAAAGAATGCCGTGGTTGTGCGCCTGGGTCACAAACGAAGTGATGAATTAATAGGTCCGAACAGAAAAGATATTTTTGTTTACCTTGAAGCCGCATTTCAAATTCTTGAATAATTTATATAGTTTTATGGAAGAAAACAATGCTGGCAATTAACGTTTAAGTTTATATGGCACCAACATATGTTATTAGTTAAATATTACTAAATTTGTGCTGGTGAAACGAGCTATAAAACCTAAGAAAAAACATTGGAAAATGGAAAAAATCACTGTGATTGGCGCTGGTAATGTCGGTGCTACCTGTGCGAATGTAATCGCTCATAAAGACCTTGCAAAGGAAGTTGTTATTGTGGATATAAAGGAAGGCATTGCCGAAGGAAAAGCCTTGGATATCTGGCAAACGGCCGCAATTAATCACTTTAATACAAGAGTTACTGGGTCAACAAATGACTATTTAAAAACGAAAGGCTCAGGTGTTATTGTGATTACATCCGGTTTACCAAGAAAACCAGGTATGTCACGTGATGATCTGATTCAAACCAATGCAAAAATTGTTAAGGAAGTTACTGAAAAAGCGGTAAAATATTCGCCACACGCCATCATCATTGTGGTAAGTAATCCCCTTGACGTGATGACTTATGCAGCATACCTGGCATCAAATAAGCCTTCAAATAAGGTATTTGGAATGGCTGGAACACTTGATACCGGGCGTTACCGTGCATTTATTGCCGATGCATTGAATGTGTCACCAGTGGATATCCATGCCATGCTAATGGGAGGCCATGGTGATACGATGGTGCCTTTACCGCGATATACTTCTATTAACGGTATCCCGATTACCCAATTACTGGGAAAAGAGGAGCTGGATAAGATTGTGGAACGTACGAAAAAGGGTGGAGGGGAGCTGGTAAATTTAATGGGCACTTCGGCGTGGTTTGCCCCGGGTGCAGCTGCAGCTCAAATGGTAGAAGCGATTGTTGACGATCAGAAGAAAGTAATCCCTGTTTGTGCCTACCTGAACGGTGAATACGGGTTAAAAGATGTTTATCTTGGTGTCCCAGTGAAACTGGGCAAAGGAGGCGTTGAGGAAATTATTGAAGTAGACTTGAATAAAGACGAAAAGAAATTACTCAGTACATCTGCTGAAGCAGTAAAAGACGTGATGCGGGTGTTAGATAAGATGAAATTATTTTAAAAGCTAGCCTAATTCATTAATGGTTGCGATTCTTGTTTAGGCTTTATAGCGCCCTCCGGGGCGCTTTTTTTGTATCTTTATCTGGCGAATAGAAACCTGAAAATTATATGAACAAACTCGTTGTGCTCACCGGGGCAGGAATCAGCGCCGAAAGTGGCATCAGTACATTTCGCGATAGCGATGGTCTTTGGTAAAATCACCGTATAGAAGATGTGGCATCGCCCATTGGCTGGGAACGCGATCCTGAAACTGTCATGAAGTTCTATAACCTGCGCCGGAAACAGCTCTTTGAAGTACAACCCAATGAAGGCCATAAAGCATTGGCACAATTGGAGGATCATTTCGATGTGCAAATTATTACCCAGAATATTGATGACCTTCATGAAAGAGCCGGCTCATCGAATGTATTACACCTACATGGGGAGTTGAAAAAGGTACGAAGTTGTGTACATCCTGAGTTGGTATATACGCTCGATCATTGGGAACTAAAAATGGGCGATGTTTGCGAAAGAGGCCATCAATTACGACCCCATATCGTTTGGTTTGGTGAAGCAGTACCCTTGATCGGTGTAGCGGCTGAAATGGCAGAAAGAGCAGATATTTTCATTGTAATAGGTACTTCTCTGGCGGTTTATCCCGCAGCCGGACTAATTGGCTTTGTAAAGCAAGATATTCCCAAATACTATATCGATCCTAAAGCGTTCCGCATGCCGGGCATTTCCAATTTAAGGATCATGAAAGAAAAAGCGGGTAGTGGTGTTCCCAGTCTGGTAAAAGAATTGTTAAAAAATAATTAATGGTTTGACCTTGTGTCAATCCAAATCATTATTTTTTCAATTTCTTAACGGGCATTTTTTCAAATAAAAGACTCATTCTTCTTTCTACGTCATCCTTGGAAGCAGCTTCGTTTCCAAGCCTTCCTGATGCAACCCCTTGCCAAACAATTCTTTTCTCAGAATGATCGAGGAGGTCTATTACCAATGTTCCAACTTCATAATCATTTGAATAGACCGTGTAAGGATACATAGGCCCCAATCCAGTACCAACTACTCCTACACCTGCGCCTCCTGTTCCTGCACCCACGCCAACGCCAATATAACCGTAACCTGAATAACCTGCATAATGATCGCTGTATGCAGCATAATTAGTCTCTTCCTGAACTATAGCAAACACGGAAACCTGCAAATCAGCATCTTTTTCTTGATAAACATAACCGCGAGCTTCCAATTCGTTTTTTATTGATTTTAAAATATATCCCTTATTTTCAGGACTTATTAGTTTATCATTATGGGGATCCCAGTTTAATAAACCAAAGGTTTTATATTTTTTAAAGTCGACGTTGTGATCGTATTCTGCTATATATTTCCATGGATTACATGATACTAGAAAAATGGTAATCATGATAAATAAAAGAGATTTCATACTTTTCATAATAATTATTTAAAATGTGGTTTATTATTTATTTGCTTTAGGAAATGTAGCTAATATCCTTCCTACATTATTGGGTAATTCCTTATCGCGTTTATCAAGATCAGTTTGTACTTCTTTGGCGCCAATTCCCTGCCAAACTAGTTTTTTATCTGCAGTATTGAAAATGTCAATGATCAGCGTTCCTTCCTGGTAGTTATTTTCGGTAACAGTAGTGGTTGAATACCCCGGACCATATCCGTAGCCGTAACCAAAACCGTAGTATCCCCATCCTCCGCCGTAACCGGCCCATCCACCATAGTGATTAGTATATGCTTCGTAACTGGTTACATTATCTAACGTCAGGAAAATGGAAATGATTAAGTCACCCCCCTCTTTATGAAATTTGTAACCTTTTTCAGTCATTTCAGTTCTAATGGCATTGTATATAGTGCCTTTGTCGTAATCATTAAGTTGATAACCATTCTTATAGTCCCATGGATATAAACTGAAAGAAGCAAACTGATTAAAATCAACAGTTTTATCCAAATCAGTATAAACTTTTAGTGAACTACAGGATGACAGCATCAGAACGAATAGTACTAGGGTGAATAAATTTTTCATGAATATGATTTAACTGGATATCATTAAAAGTGAAGAAAGCAAAAATAATATTATTTACTAAGCAGAAGTTTTATTTTTGCATTTCATTAAATATTAGTTCTACTATGATTAAAAATGTTTGGCTGAGTGTGTTATTGGGTGTTGTGTTATTATCAAGCAATGCTTGCAAGAAAGATGATAATAATATGGATGAGCAGGCAGCTATTGACAAGGCACTTATTGAAGAATATATTTCGGATAATCAGTTAAATTCACAATCCACTTCCAGTGGATTATATTATGTGATTAATAAAGCAGGGTCCGCTGATCATCCAACGGCCTATTCAACTATTACAGTAGCTTATAAGGGATATCTGCTAAATGGTGATGTTTTTGATGAAAATTTAGCTTTCACCTACGGTCTTAATAACCTGATCCAGGGGTGGAAAGAAGGGATACCTCTAATAGGACGAAGTGGTAAAATTAAATTATTGGTACCCTCAGCTCTAGGATATGGATCGCAAGAGCAAAATGGCATTCCGGCAAATTCAGTATTGGTATTCGATATCACCCTATATGATTTTGCAAAGTAGATTTTTAGTAATTTAGGGCCTCTTTTAAAAGTATGCCCTCATGTCACCTGAACACACATACCTGCTCAACAAAGCACGAAAATACTGTTCCTACCAGGAGCGTTGCCTTGCTGATGTAAAAACAAAACTAAAAGAGTGGAATGCGGCTGAAAAAACGATTGAAAAAATTATTCAAACCCTTGAAAAGGAAGATTTTATAAATGAAGAACGATATGCCATCGCATTTGCGCTCGGCAAACTGAGGAATAATAAATGGGGGAGAAATAGGATTTTTTACGCAATGACCCAAAAGCAGATTCCTGAGATCTACATCCAAATGGGACTGAATGAAATAGATGAAACAGAATATATCCAAATTCTAAAATCTATTCTCAAATTAAAAAAGACAGCTGAAAAAGACGAATTTAAAAGAAATAATAAGCTTGTTAAATATGCTGTACAGAAGGGTTTTCAGGCCAGCCTTGCCTGGAAAGTAATACGTGGCGAGATGTAGTTTCCGATTAAATAAAGTGTAATTTTGCAGCCAGTCAGAAATAACCGATCAATATATGTTTACATCAGAAGGAATGAAAGAATTGTCTAAGAGGCTTGCCGCCTTGAGGAGGTATCTTTGACATTGATGAAAAAAATAAACTGATTAAGGAAAAGGAGCTTATAACCCAGGCTCCTGATTTTTGGGATAACCCGAAGAAAGCCGAAGAAATCATGAAAGAAATCCAGGCGATCAAATACTGGACTGACCAGTACGATGAAGCCGTGGAAGCATTAAATGACTTGGAAGTACTGGCAGATTTTTTTGAAGAAGGCGAATCGAGCCAGGAAGAGCTTGATAAGCAATTCAGGGTGCTCGAAAAAAGGATTGCCAATCTCGAATTCCTCCAGATGCTCAGCGCTCCTGAAGATAAGTTCAATGCAATTCTTAAGATCAATCCCGGTGCTGGTGGTACCGAAAGCCAGGATTGGGCAGAGATGCTCATGCGTATGTATATCAGGTATGGGGAGCTGAACAATTTTAAAGTACGCGAACTGGATTACCAGGAAGCGGATGTGGCTGGTATTAAATCGGTTTCGCTAGAGTTTGAAGGCGAATTTGCCTTTGGGTATTTGAAATCTGAAAATGGCGTCCACCGGCTGGTGCGGCTTTCTCCGTTTGATTCAGGTAACAGACGGCATACCTCTTTCGCTTCCGTTTATGTGTATCCGGTGGTTGATGAAACGATTGAGATTGTTATTAATCCTTCCGATATTACCTGGGACACTTTCAGGGCCAGCGGACCGGGCGGACAAAATGTAAACAAGGTAGAAACAGCAGTTCGCTTGCGTCACGAACCTTCAGGGCTGATTGTCGAATGCCAGGAAACCCGTTCGCAGGGACAGAATCGTGAAAAAGCCATTCAGATGCTTCG
>PKSW01000190.1 GCA_002869465.1 Marinilabiliales bacterium | reverse complement strand
TACAACCAGGAATGTGCTATTCATTCCATATAATAAATGATTACGGATCAACTGTTATTAAAATCAACTGCCTGTCATAGACGTCGACACCATTTACGACTCTTTTCGCAAAGAACATAATAAAGGTATAACCTCCAGGTAATACTTCGTAATTTTCATAGTTATCAGGATCCAAAGCAGCCAGACCAAGTCTACTTGCTGCTGGCAGCAAGTTGCTAGGAGTAAATGGTGCAAGAGGTTCTAATGGATTATTCGTTACCGTTGAATTGGCAACCATCCAAATAGCCTGTTGCACAGTTAATACCTGAGTTCCATTTAATGCTAACAAATCGTTGTTTATACCTTCGGTATTCCAGTGATTCGCCAGGTATGTCATCGCCTTCATTTTTGCATCATTGAACTCATGATCTATAAAGCTTGGTATATTAGAAGCTGGTTCTAATGAGCTGAATACATAGGTCTCCGAATAAGTGTGACTACCAATTTGATTGTCAACATCACCACAATAAGCTTCGTACCAAGGATCTCCTACATGAATATCATAACCAGCACCAAATCCAGTAAACCTTGCATCCCAATACGATTCACCATTGTTTGGATTGGGAGGGTTTTGACCTGACCATCCATTGCTGCTAAGCTCCATTGTCAAGGTTTCAGGTAAATTCATCCAGGGAGCATACACATAATCAGCACCATTTACAATACAATTTCCGATTACAAAGTCAACTATATTGTCTGGGCCGATATCAATATCCTCTTCATCTTCAAATATATCTAACCATATCCACTCGTCCATATAAATGAATGGGAAATCTTCACCCTGCTTGAGCATGACTTTAAGTGTTGCTTTATATGTATCCACTTGATCAAGATAGTCAGTGTAAGGAATGCACAATGGTGCACCTACACCCCAGCCGCTTTCTTGGTTATCATTCGTGTATGGAGAATCACCGTGTTCTACCCATACGCCATCAATCAATTTCTCCACTGTTATCTCTATAATAGCAGGTACATCTATACTGGGAAAAGTTACTTGATTAGCATAATCTGATAATTCATAATCATATGGAGATTTCAAACAAACATCACCGAAGAAGCAAATTTCTCTGAGCTCTGCTTTGTGAGCGTAAAGCCAAAAGAATCCAAAATATTCATACCATTCTTCTTCATAGCATAACACATCTATATCAAATTCGAATTTTTTGAATTCACAAATTTCGATTTCACGATTTAGCATTCTCTCAGGATAGTCGAGCCACCCTTGCGCCTCTGAACCAGCAGCCGGTGCAGCATAAATTATAACACCATCAGCGTTTTTAACATAAAACTCAGTTACGTAAAAAGTATTACAACATGGTTCAGCACTTTCCGGGTCGCAACCCGTTAAATCAAGTTTAATAGCTTGCGTGTACAAATTGTCATCACCTGGTAAGGTGAATAAGTCAACAGTTCCAGTAAATATGGTCAAAGCATCATCACCTGTACCATCCTTGATAACAATATCTGCAGTTACTGGATCTGTGTCAGAACATTCAGGTAAACCAAAAGGAAAATCTTCACTACTAGCTTCCGGAATTATTTTATTGACACTGAAACTAACTTCGGCAGACACCTGTTGATCAGGCTGTACACTGGAGGATTCATTCTTCTTACAGCTGACAAAAACAGCTGCGACCATTAATAAAATTATAATTTTTTTCATATTTATTATTATGAAAAAGTAGATCAGCGATCTACACAGCTGACCTACTTTTAAATTAAATATTAATTTTAATTTGAACCAGGTACAATTGCACCATTAAGTTCTCTTCCTGGGTTATAATAATATTGTCCCCCAACATTTTCAGGGTTTTCTTGACAGCCACCAATAACAAATTCAACTACACCATTACCATCAAGGTCTAATTCCGAATAATCACAATCATCAATTACTAATTCAGCAGTAAAGTAATATGGAACCCATCCCATTGTTTGAGGATCTGTTGGCATCCATACATTCATATTTACTCTATATCTGTCTTCTTTATTCAAGTAATCAGCAAAAGGAACACATAATGGTTCGCCTGCACCTAACCAACTTAAGTTTGAATAAATTGGTGCACCTGCATCATCAAAATATGCTTCAACAACTTCCCATCTTCCAAAAGTGCCATCTCCGTTATCAAAATCAGGGTTCCATTTTTCTGCCCAAACTTGGAAAATTGCTGGCATGTCAAATGCTGGTGTCATTGGAGCCCAATCTCCTTCATACCAAGGGTATTCATTCAAACAGATGTCACCGAAGAAACATACTTGACACAGCACAACTTCGTTAACATTAAACCATACAAAACCAAACTCCGTGTAATATGCTTCTTCGTAGCAAAGTACATCAATATCGAATTGATATTTCGTAAACTCGCAAATAACGATTTCACGATTTAGCATTCTTTCGGGATAGTCAAGAAATCCTTGCGCATCTGAACCAGCAGCTGGTGCAGCATAAATTATAACGCCATCAGCGTTTTTAACATAAAATTCTGTTACATAAAAAGTATTACAACAGGGTTCAGTGCTTTCCGGATCGCAACCTACTAAATCAAGCTTTATAGCTTGCGTGTACAAATTCTCATCACCAGGTAAAGAGTATAAGCTAACAGTTCCATTAAATACTTCTGTTGCATCATCACCTTCACCATCCATGATAACTATATCTGCAGTCACTGGATCTGTGTCAGAGCACTCCGGTAAGTTAAAAGGGAAATCTTCTCTACTAGCTTCCGGAATTATTTGATTGATATTGAAACTTACTTCCGCATAAGCCTTTTCTGTTTCGGGTTGAACCGATGTTGTATCATTTTTTTTACAGCTCACAAAGACAGCCGCGATCATTAGTACCAAAAATAATTTTTTCATAGTTACTTTTTTTAATTTTATAATATTTATATTTAAGGCTTGTTATCTGTTCTCTTTTAAAAAAATTCCACTGTTTCACATAGGCATTTAATTTAAATTTAACATTGTGTTTGTTATATTTTTTGTTTGCAATGAAGCATACTTTTCCCGTTCAAAACATCTACATATTTAAAAATGAAGGTGTTATGTTATAACCGTCAAAAATCACTTATTACATTGTGATGATTGACTTCAACAATAAATGCATGATTAAAAGCATCGCATGTTAATGAACGACCATAATTGATTGTTGCTTGTTTGCAATGTAAAAGCACTGTCTTTTAATTGCATTCAGAAATGAGACAATTTTCCCTAAAAAATTGTGGCTTGAAATGTTGGGTTTATAATTGGCTTTAGTTTTTGCCTTTGATAAGGCTGCTTGTAAATTCAGTTGCGAATATAGAAAGATTCTAAATAGATAAATATCAAAACCTGGGTTTAACATTTATTTAACAATATGCCGATTTTATCAGGAACAACAACTAATCGGAACATGATCAGCGGTGGTTATTTTGAATTGTAAAATAGCCCCTTCATCTCCAGCAAATTAGAAAGCAAATTAATCTCTCATTTGTTTTATAAAATCCACCGTAATGCCTATTTTTGCTCTTCATTCCAAAATCAAATCAAATGAGAAATTTTATTCCGGTTGTACTGCTTGCCATCCTTTTTTCAGGATGTGAGCCAAAACTACAAAAAGAAAAGCAAGTTGAAGTAATTGGTAAAACTCAACTAACCATTGAAAACGGCCTGATGACCCCCGAAGCTTTATGGGCATTTGGCAGGGTGAGCGGTCATGAGATTTCCCCTGACGGAAACTCGATTCTTTATGGTGTCAGCTATTATTCAATCGAAAAGAATAAAGGCAATCGTGACTTATATACCATGGATATGAATGGTGAAAACCTAAAACAGATCACCAAATCGCCAAAAAGTGAATTTAATGAAGTGTGGCGTCCTGATGGAAAGAAAATAGGCTTTTTAACATCTGAAAGCGGGTCGGTTCAATTATGGGAAATGAACCCGGATGGAAGTGCCAGGACTCAAATATCAGACATAGAAGGCGGAATTACCGGATTTAAATATGCTCCTGATCAGTCTAAAGTTCTATTTACAAAGGAAGTTCCCATAGAAAATAAATTTCCTGAATTATATAAAGGATTACCCAATGCCAGCGGACGTCTTATGAACGACCTGATGTACCGGCACTGGGACCATTGGGTAGATTCATACAGCCATGTTTTTGTAGCCGATTATAATGGTGAAAAAATATGGAATGAAAAAGATATCATGGAAGGCGAACCCTACCAGGCACCACTAAAACCTTTCGGCGGTATTGAGCAGGTTGACTGGAGTGCTGATAGTAAATCAATTGCATATACTAGCAAAAAACTGACCGGGAAAGCCGCAAGTTTGTCTACTAACTCGGATATTTATATGTTTTCTCTGGAATCGGGGACAACGGAAAATATTTCCGAAGGCAATATGGGCTTTGATGTGTCTCCTCTGTTTTCACCTGATGGCAAATATGTTGCCTGGGAAAGCATGGAGCGTGATGGCTATGAATCAGACCAGAACCGATTGTTTATTATGAACCTGGAGACTAATGAAAGGATTTATGCCACTGAAGGATTTGACCAGAATGTGGGCGGATTGGTTTGGTCAGGCGACAGCCAGGCGGTTTATTTTACCAGCGACTGGCATGGCACCTTCCAGATATACAGCTATAATTTGCAAGATGGCAGCATTGTTAAATTAACTGAAGGATTGCACGATTATAAAAGCGTGTCACTTGCTGGAGATTACCTGATCGCGGCAAGAAACTCCATGTCGATGCCTACTGAATTGTATAAGGTAAAAATAGCAGATGGCACGGCAGAGCAAATTACATTCACCAACAAAGAATTACTCGATCAACTCACCATGGGCGAAGTTGAAGAACGCTGGATGAAAACTGCCGATGGCGAAGACATGCTGACCATGATCATTTATCCGCCCAATTTCGATCCCAATAAAAAGTATCCTGCCCTACTCTATTGTAAAGGTGGCCCGCAGGGACCCTTAAGCCAAAATTTCCATTATCGCTGGAACTACCAGATCATGGCAGCCAATGGTTATATTATTGTCGCACCAAACCGCAGAGGTGTATCAGGGTTCGGACAAGCCTGGCAGGAGCAGATCAGTGGCGACTACCATGGAAAAAGCATGGGTGATTACCTGACAGCTATTGATGAAATGGCGAAAGAACCCTACGTGGATGAGGAACGTTTGGGAGCTGTTGGGGCCAGTGCCGGAGGATACGCCGTATTCTACCTGGCAGGCATCCATGAGGGCAGGTTTAAAGCTTTCATTGCCCACGACGGTATTTTTAATGAAGAAGCACAGTATCTCGAAACTGAAGAGATGTGGTTTGAGAATTGGGATAAGGCAGGGCCTTTCTGGGAAACTGAAAATGAAAGAATACAAAATGTATATGCACACTCACCACACAAACTGGTGCAAAACTGGGATACGCCCATTCTTATTATTCATGGCGAACTGGATTACCGGGTTGTTTTTACCCAGGGAATGACCGCATTCAATGCTGCTGTTTTAAGAGATGTTCCAGCTGAATTTTTGTATTTTCCTGATGAAAACCACTGGGTATTACAACCCCAGAATGGAATTCTATGGCAAAGGGTATTTTTTGATTGGCTGGATAAATGGTTGAAATAGATTCATAATTAAATATTAGTAGTAGGATGAAGATTGTTATTGCAGGAACAGGTTATGTTGGTCTGGTTACGGGAGCATGTTTTTCGGAGATTGGCATTGATGTAACATGTGTAGATATTGACAAAAAGAAGATTGATAATTTACAACAGGGAATTATACCGATTTATGAGCCTGGCTTGGAAAAAATGGTGCAGCGGAACATTGCCAAAGGCAGATTGCATTTTCATACGAAATTATCAGAATGTTTAGATGGCGTGCAGGTGATTTTCGGTGCAGTAGGCACACCGCCTGATGAAGATGGTAGTGCCGATTTGCAATATGTGCTGGAAGTAGCCCGCGAAGTGGGTGCACATATAAAAGATTATGTATTAATGGTGACTAAAAGCACAGTTCCCGTGGGAACTGCTGAAAAAGTCAGGATAGCCATGCAACAAGCAATTGATAAAAGAGGCGTTCAGATAGATTTTGATGTGGCTTCCAATCCCGAATTCCTGAAAGAAGGTGCCGCGGTGGATGATTTTCTAAAACCTGACCGGATCGTGGTAGGTGTTGATACCGAAAGGGCAAGAAAACTTATGGAGAAACTCTACAAGCCATTTACCATGAATGGTCACCCGGTAATCTTCATGGATATTGTGTCTGCTGAAATGACCAAATATGCGGCTAATGCCATGCTCGCCACAAAAATAAGTTTTATGAATGATATGGCCAATTTAAGCGAAATTGTAGGTGCCGACATTAATATGATCCGCAAGGGTATTGGTTCTGACAGGCGGATTGGAAAATATTTCATATACCCGGGCACCGGTTATGGTGGCTCGTGTTTTCCGAAAGATGTGAAAGCGCTTATAAAAACTGCAAAAGAATTTGGCTATAATATGTCTGTTTTGCAAGCTGTTGAAGATGTGAATGAATTGCAAAAATCAATTCTATTTAACAAAGCGAAAACTTACTTTAAAGGCGACCTGAAAGGGAAGACCTTTGCCATTTGGGGTTTATCATTCAAACCTCAAACAGATGATATGCGAGAGGCACCTTCGTTGGTAATCATTGAGAACCTGTTAAATGCAGGAGCTAAAGTAAAAGCGTATGATCCAGTGGCCATGAATGAAGCCAAGAGGATTTTAGATCATAAGATTGAATTTTGTGAAGAGCAATATGAAACCCTGAAAGATGCAGATGCACTTTTTCTCGTAACCGAGTGGCCAGAATTTAAACTGCCTGATTTCAAAAGAATAAAAGAAATCCTTAAAAATCATGTCATCTTTGATGGTCGCAATGTTTATGACGCCCAGGAGATGAGTAGTCTGGGATTTGAATATTTTGGTATTGGAACCGGGTTAAAGCCACAAGATCAGTAAATATCCTATTTTTGAAAGGTAATGGATAGAAATACAAAACCATGAAAAAAATTCTTGTAACCGGGGGTGCTGGATTTCTCGGATCACATTTATGCGAAAGATTGCTTGCAGATGGAAACGAAGTCGTCTCACTGGATAACTATTTTACGGGTAGTAAAAGCAACATTGTTCATTTAATGAGCAATCCTTTTTTTGAAGTAATCCGCCATGATATAACCATGCCCTTCTACATTGAAGTAGATGAAATATATAACCTGGCTTGCCCGGCCTCCCCTATTCATTACCAGTACAATGCCATTAAAACGGTGAAAACATCGGTGATGGGTGCTATTAACATGCTGGGGCTGGCCAAACGGAACAAGGCAAAAGTATTGCAAGCTTCCACAAGTGAAGTTTACGGCGATCCGCAGGTGCATCCGCAGACGGAAGATTATTGGGGACATGTGAACCCGATAGGTGAAAGAGCTTGTTATGATGAAGGAAAACGCGTTGCCGAAACGCTGTTTATGAATTATCACAAGCAAAATCAGGTGAAAATTAAAATCGCCCGTATTTTCAATACATATGGTCCACGAATGCATCCGAATGATGGACGGGTTGTTTCAAATTTTATCGTACAGGCGCTCAAAGGCAACGACATTACTATTTTTGGCAGCGGAGAACAAACGCGAAGTTTTCAGTACGTAGATGACCTAATCAATGCCCTCATAAAATTGATGCAAACGGATAATGATTTTATAGGACCTGTGAACCTGGGTAACCCGGTGGAATTCACAATACTGGAATTGGCAGAAATGATTATTAAACAAACGGGCAGCAAATCGAAGATCATATACAAACCCTTGCCTTCGGATGATCCGATGCAAAGAAAACCAGATATTACACTGGCAAAAAAACAGCTCGACTGGGAACCTGAAATTAAACTGGAAGAAGGATTGAAAAAGACCATTTCATATTTTGACCAATTGCTAAAAGAATCGTGATTCGCATTCTGATTACCGGAAGTAATGGCCAACTCGGTTCCGAATTTCGCTATCTGGCGGCAAATTATCCAAATTATAATTTTGTTTTTACAGATATTGAAGAATTGGATATAACAGATATTCAATCAGTTCGCAGCTTCTTTCAAGAAAATAGTTTCAATTTCTGTGTGAATTGTGCAGGATATACGGCAGTTGATCAGGCTGAAGACGAACCTGAGAAAGCATTTCTCCTTAATGCCGACGCTGTTGATAACCTGTCAAAATCGTGTGAGGAAAGTAACGTAAGGCTTATTCATATTTCGACGGATTATGTCTTTGATGGTGCAGCAAAATGGCCTTATAAGGAAAATGATCCGGTTTCGCCACAATCGGTGTATGGCTTGTCAAAATTAAAAGGCGAAGAAGCGGTGTTAAAATATTGTTCAAGCGCTATTATTATCCGCACGGCCTGGCTTTGCTCACGATTTGGAAAGAACTTTGTGAAAACCATACTCAAATTGGGTACTGAAAGAACAGAACTTAGCGTAGTTGATGACCAGTTAGGATCTCCTACTTTTGCTGAAGACCTGGCCAAAGCTATTCTTGAAATGATCGGAAAGTCAGGAAAACCAGAATGCAATGAAATTTACCATTACAGCAATATGGGAAATATAAGCTGGTTTATTTTTGCAGAGGAGATCATGGATATGGCGGGATTGGATTGCAAGATAATTCCGGTGAAAACATCCGAATACCCGACCAGAGCAATAAGACCTGCCTACAGCGTATTGGATAAAAGCAAGATCATTCATGATTACGGGATTGAAATCCCTGAATGGAAATTCAGCTTGCTGAAATTAATTGAAACATTAAAGAACGAATAATTACAATCACCATGAATAAAGTTGATAAAAGTATCATGACAAAAGCCAATATCTGGCTGAACGGAGCTTATGATGAAGAGACAAAATCAAAGATCAGGGCCATGATCGATAATGATCCTCAGGAACTCATTGAGTCATTTTACAGGGATTTGGAATTCGGCACGGGAGGATTGCGTGGCATTATGGGCGTTGGTTCGAACCGTATGAATAAATACACGGTTGGCGCTGCTACCCAGGGATTTGCAAATTATCTGAAAGCAAATTTTTCAGGAATCGACAGGATCAAAGTCGCCATCGCCTATGATTCAAGGAACAATAGCAAGTTTTTTGCACAGGTAACGGCAGATGTGTTTTCAGCGAATGACATCAAAGTTTACTTATTTGATGATTTGAGGCCCACACCGGAACTCTCTTTTGCTATCAGGCATTTCGAATGCCAGGGAGGTATCGTAATTACTGCTTCACATAATCCAAAAGAATACAATGGCTATAAAGCCTATTGGGATGATGGCGGCCAACTGATAAGTCCGCATGATAAAAATGTGATCAAAGAAGTTCAGAAAATAACGGATATTTCTGATGTGAAGTTCGAAAGCAATCCACAATTAATTGAAATAATCGGAGAAGAAGTTGATCAACTTTATATTGAGCATATCAAATCCCTTTCATTGTCAGCAGAAGCCATTCAGCGGCAAAAAGATCTTAAAATTGTGTACACCCCCATTCACGGTACAGGTGCTCAACTCGTTCCGATGGCTTTAAATGCATTTGGCTTTGAGAAT
>PKSW01000333.1 GCA_002869465.1 Marinilabiliales bacterium | reverse complement strand
TTAAGCAATGATATTACACAAATCTTTACTGCCTCAGATTTTAAAGAAAGAAAAAAAATTATCAGGTACGATGGCATCAATGCTTTTCATACAAATATCTGGCATTTTAATGCTTCACAGGTTCCTGATTTCACCTTTGCTGTTACCCGTGATGTAAATTGGGATGGTTCATCCATCATGGTAGACACGTCAACCAGAAGAAGAGTTTTTGTAGATGCCGTTTATGCGGACTCAGCCCGGACCTATAAGCGATCGGCTGAATGGGCAAGGGCCAGTGTTGAATATATGTCATTTGAATGGCCGGGGATTCCATTTCCATACCCTCACATGACAACCGTGAGTAATAATACGAGAGGCGGCGGCATGGAATCACCTATGATGGCCAATAATGGTGACCCGGAAAGCGCTCCTGATGCAGCGCTGACTATTTTTCATGAGATCTCACATTCTTACTTCCCATTTTACATGGGAACAAACGAGAGAAAGTACGCATGGATGGATGAAGGTTGGGCGGCATTTTTACCTCTTGGGTTTAGCAATAAGTATTTTCGTGATTATCCTTATGGTACAAGGTCAATAAGCAGTTTTGAATCCCTTAACGGGAAAGAAAGAGAAGCAACACTTATGACATTGTCATACAGTATAGGAGATTATGATAGTTACAGGAATCATGCATATGTGCGCCCGGCTTTGGCATACTATTTTCTGCAGGATGCATTGGGAGACAGTCTTTTTAGGCTGGCATTGCATGAATATATGCACCGTTGGAACGGAAAACATCCTTTACCTTATGATTTTTTCAATACATTTAATAGTGTAACGGGAAAAGATATGGGCTGGTTTTTTGATCCATGGTTTTACAGCCATGCTTATGCTGACCTGGGTATAAAAAAGATCACGAACGATAATAAAATAGTTATTCAAAATTATGGAGGACTGCCATTACCTATTGTTATAGCATGCGAATTTGCAGATGGTACTACTGAAGTTGTCAGGGAAAATACTTCGATATGGAGTTCAGGTGATCTGGCTGTAATTGTTCAAGTCGATTCAAACAAAATGATCAGGAAAGTTGTTGTAGGTAAGGAACTTATTCCTGATGTTGATGAAAGCAATAATGTATTAGAACCTGAGAATTAATCAACTAATTCGTATTTTTGCGGATAAATTAAATATTATGAAATTAAAAACCGTATTTCCTTTTATTCTGTTATTAATATCCTTTCAGAGCTTTGCTCAGATCGCACCTGACACATATTATATTCAGTTTACTGATAAGAACAATTCACCATATTCAATTGACAATCCACTGCAATTTTTAAGTCAGAGAGCAATAGATCGCAGAGTAAATCAGGGAATAGAAATAGTCGAGAACGATCTGCCGGTTAATCCACAATATATGCAGGGTGTGGCTGACGCAGGTGCTATAATCCTTAATGCTACAAAATGGTTAAACGGAGTAACAATATATACTGAAAGCCAGACAGTAGTTGATAACATTCTTGCTTTGCCCTATGTAAGCAGTGCTTTAAAGTTGGTTAACAAAGAAAGTACTGAAGAAAAGAGTTTTTTCAAAAATGAGAGCTTCGGGGAAATTGATCTCGAAAGTTTCATTACGGAAAGATCAACATCTGAATTAAATTATGGCGCTGCTGAGAATCAAATAGATCAAATAAATGGAATCCCTTTACATAACATGGGATATCAGGGACAGGGAATGGTTATTGCAGTTCTGGATGGAGGATTTGTAGGGGTAGAGGAACATCCTGTATTTGACAGTTTATGGGCAAATAGTCAGATTTTAGGAACCAGAGATTTCGTACATCCTTATGATCAGGATGTTTTCACTGAAAGTGAACATGGAAAATCGGTTTTATCTACAATTGGTGCTAATGAGCCAGGACAGATGATAGGAACGGCCCCTAAAGCTAATTTTTGGTTGTTAAGGTCAGAAGATGTGATGACTGAGAATATTATAGAGGAATACAATTGGGTATCTGCGGCTGAATTTGCTGATAGCGTGGGAGCTGATGTAATAAACAGTTCATTGAGCTACCAGGATTTTGATATGCCTCAGTGGGATCATTCTTACGAAGATCTGGACGGAAATTCGGCACCATCGACCATTGGAGCAGATATGGTCACCAGCAAAGGTGTTCTTGTTTGCAACAGTGCCGGTAATTCAGGTGATAGCGGATTTCCATGGAATGCTGCACCTGCGGATGCTGATAATATTTTATCAATTGGCGCTGTTAATGAAAGTGGTATCAGGGCAGAATTTAGTTCTATTGGACCAACTGTTGATGGGCGGATTAAACCAGCAGTTATGGCACAAGGATCTGGTACTATAGTTGCCCGAAATACTGAAGGTGTGGGGCCTGGAAGTGGAACTTCTTATTCATCCCCAATAATTGCAGGTATGAGCGCCTGTTTATGGCAGGCTAATCCAACTATGACCGTGTTAGAGATCCAGGCGGCAATCAAAGAAAGTGCTTCACGTGCGGATTCACCTGATAATCTATATGGTTGGGGAATACCTGATTATATGGAAGCCCATACTATTATGACTGATATTGAGTTCCCATTGGAAAATAAAGAAATACATGTAAAAACATTTCCTAATCCGTTTAATTCAATGCTGAGTATTGAGGTTAAGTCAACAGTGAATGAAAATGTTGAATTTGAATTATACAACTTAATAGGTTCACTCATTTTGAGTGAACATCACCAAATCAATAGTAATTCAACAATATCTTTATTCCAATACCAACTTAGGACTTTAAATGCTGGCATTTATTTTCTGAAAATTAATTCGAACGGAAACACTTCTACAATAAAACTAATTAAGCAATAAAAGAGAATTCATAATTAAAAGCATCGTTATGCGATGCTTTTTTTTTGCTACCATTTTTTCCTTCATCTCTAAAAGGGTAGGAGGGGGCACAGCGATACCAAATAAGATGCAGAAAGTATATGAGAAAATATCAAATCGAACACATTCATAAATAACTTTTATTAACACTTTTATTCAACTTTTCAACAATGTAAACAAGAAGTATTAGCATTACTTATGTATACATATCAAAAATAATATTGCTGATATAGAACTATTTAGAATAGGTTTCGTATACATCGTATAATATTCTTCTATTTTCAGAACAGTGGTAAGGATATAAAAAGTATTTTATATATTAGAAAACCAGTATGTTAAAATATATTATAGGTAATATACTTTAAATATATTTTGTATATTTTAGTATTTTTTTATGAGTATATTAATATTTATAAAAGTCAGATAAAGAGATTTATATAAAATAAAATCTATAAATTAAATCAGAAATAATTATCAGTCAGGACTAACCTGGATAAATTTATTTCAATTTTACAATCATCAACAAATATTAATTACATTTGCAAGTGTCTACTTTTAAATAATGCTTCAAAGAATAAAGCAAATAATTGAGAAGGAAAAGTTATCGCCTACCCAATTCGCATCAGAAATTGGTGTACAAAGGTCTGCACTTTCTCATGTGTTATCCGGAAGAAATAATCCGAGCCTGGATTTTATGATGAAAATAAAAACCAGGTATCCAGATATTAATCTGGATTGGTTATTACTTGGTAAGGGTAAAATGACTGGAATTGCAGAAAAGAAAGAAAGTACACCAGCTGAAATTCCAAAAAAAGAGCTTAAAAAGGAAGCATCAAGTGAAATTCATTTTAGAGTGAAGCAGGATGAGGTGGATGAAGTGGTTGAAAGTAAGCGGGTAAAGCAAAAAGATGATCAACCAAAACCCTTTGAAATGCCCAAAGAGGCAGGAACAGATGTAGATTCACCTATTAAAATCATTCTTCTCTATCCGGATGATACTTACAAAACTTTTAATCCCAGAAACTAAAAAAGCTAAAGTCAGATCACTTTTGCTTTTTTATAGAAAAATATAATTCTTAATAATTCCACTCTCTTGTTGAGAAGTAGAAATTACTCTCAATCACTGCATTTTCGTCACTATCTGAACCATGAACAGCATTGGCTTCAATGTTAGTACCATAAAGTTTCCTAATAGTGCCCTCTGCTGCTGCTTCCGGGTTGGTAGCGCCAATAAAGTTCCTGTAAGCTTCAACTGCGTTCTCCTTTTCCAGTACTGCAGCAATGATGGGTCCTGACGACATAAAATCTGTCAAGCCCTGGTAAAATGGGCGCTCCTTATGAATTGCATAAAACTGCTCAGCCTCTTGTTTTGTTAATTTTGTGTATTTCAGCGCTTTGATCTTAAATCCACCTGCTATAATTTGATCAATTATTTTGCCCATATAACCTTTGGCAACGGCTTTGGGTTTGATCATTGTAAATGTTATGTTTCCTGACATAAGATATTTATTTAAATTTTGAGCAAAAGTAATAGAATAATGCAATAATTATATATTGATAGTCGTGAACAATTAAATGCCTGATTATAATGAGGTTAAGAGAAGTTTTTTAAGGTATTAATTTTTTATCTTTGTCGGGTAATAAGAAGCGGTATGAATAAAATCCAGGTTGACCAGATTAAAAAAATTAAAAAATTATTGTCGGAAAAGCGTAAAATTGTGATTACCACACATAATAATCCTGATGGTGATGCTATCGGATCATCTATGGCATTGTATCATTTCTTAATTAAGCATGGTCATAAAGTAGATGCGATCGTTCCGAATATGTATCCCCAGTTTTTAGCTTGGATTCCGGGAGTTTCAAAAATGATCGTTTATGAAAATAAGTCGGCCAAAGCCCAAACCTTGCTCGCCCAGGCAGAAATTGTATTCTGTTTAGATTATAACGCAATCCACAGAACAGGCAGCCTGGCCGATATTTTGGAACGCACAGAGGCCAAAAGAATATTGATCGATCATCACATCGATCCAGAAACAGATAGTTTTGATTATTGTATTTCGACTGTTGATACTTCTTCCACCGCTGAATTGGTGTACAATTTTATCCAACATCTGGGAGGATTAGAATTCATCGACAAGCCAATAGCAGAAAGTTTATATGCCGGCATAGTAACTGATACCGGTTCCTTCAGCTTTTCCTGTAATAATAACGAAACCTTTGAAGTTACGGCTGACCTGATTGGCCGCGGTGTGGATGCTCAAAAATTGCACAGGTTGATTTATGATACATTTTCAGAAAGCAGGTTACGGTTACTGGGCTACGCCATACATAACCGGATGATTGTTTGGGAAGAGTTTAACACAGCATTAATTTATCTTACCAAAGCTGATTTAAAGAAATTTGATTACCAGGTAGGTGATACTGAGGGGATTGTAAATTATCCACTCAACATGGAAAAGATCAATCTATCTATTCTTCTGACTGAAAAAGAAAAGATGATCAGGATGTCCTTCCGGTCGAAAGGAAAATTTTCGGTGAATGATTTTGTAAGAAAACACTTTAATGGCGGCGGACATATGAATGCGGCAGGGGGCAAATCATTTACCACCATTGAAAAGACAATAGAAAACGTGAAAGCTGTGTTACCTGTTTATAAAAAGGATCTTGATTACGTTTTGAGTTATAAATCTAAATAGTTTTGTTCAAAAAAATATTATATCTGTTTTTATTTCTGATTACAGTAAGTAGTTGTGGATTAGTAGATAACGAAAAAGAAAATAGGTCGAAAGATCAAAACATAAGTGCAAATGAGGCCTTGGAAAAAGCCAATAAATATTTGATCCGCACCGAATCCGAAGACATCGAAAATTATATTAGAAGGCATCAGCTGGAAATGGAGGAAACCGGCAGTGGTTTGCGATATATGTTCATTGAACAAGGAAATGGTACAAAAGCCGAAACTGGAAAGACGGTGGTATTGGATTATAATATAAAGTTATTAACAGGAGATGTCATCTATTCTTCCAGTAAAGATGGTCAGAAAATATTTAAAATAGGCAAAGGTAATGTAGAAAGCGGTTTGGAAGAGGCCTTGCAATTTTTAAGGGTAGGTGATAAAGTTAAACTAATAATTCCTGCACATTTGGCCTACGGATTGTTGGGTGATAATAATAAAATCCCACCCCGGAGTACACTTATATATGATATAGAAGTGGTTGAAATAAAGTGACTTAAGTCGAATAAATATGTATCTTAATGTAAAATCCAATTTTTTAGATAAATAATTTATTAACAAACCTTTTGATAATTCAATACACCTTGTTATTTTTATAAACAATTTGTGTTAATTCTGTGGACAGCGCAAAGTGGTATAAAATGAAAGAGAAAAAACTATGGACGATCTTACTAAAATGAATGAAATAACGCTTCATAATCCAGAAGATTATATTGAAAAAGGAAATGCAAAAAGAGACCTTTCTGATTATAAAGGTGCAATAAAGGAGTATGATAAAGCGATAGAACTCAATCCAAAGCAAAACAGTGCCTATTATAACAGAGGAATTGCAAAAAGAAATGCCGGCTTGGCAAAAGAAGCTATTTCTGACTACGATGTAGCCATTCAAATTGATCCGGAAGACCATTTTGCATATAATAACAGGGGTATTGCAAAAGCTGACCTGGGAAAAAATATAGAAGCCATAGAAGATTATGATCAGTCAATAGAACTGAATGATGAATTTTCAATAGCTTTTAATAACAGGGGAATTGCAAAAGCAGAATTATCCCTGTATGAAGAAGCAATAGCGGATTACACCAAGGCTATTGAATTGGATAATGAATATGCAAGAGCTTTTTATAACAGGGGAAACGCCAAAGCGAACCTGTCTCTTTTTGAAGAAGCCATTATCGATTACAACACGGCCATTGAATTAAATCCGGTTGACAGTAAGGCATATAACAACAGGGGTATTGCAAAAGCTAATCTGGACAGAAACGAAGAAGCTATTGAAGATCTCGATGAGGCCATTGAATTAAATCCTAACGATGTTGTTGCCTATTATAACAGGGGTATCGCGAAAGCAAAACTGGAAAGGAATGGCGAAGCAGTAAAAGATTATGATCGTGCCTTAGAACTGGTTCCGGATGATGGATCCGCATTTTATAACAGGGGCCTAGCCAAGGCAAAGATGGCTGATTATGAAAATGCTATAAAAGATTTTGATGAAGCCATAAAGCTGAATTCTGAGTACATATTTGCATACAATAACAGGGGAAGAGCCAAGGCCAGTTTAAATCTCAATGAAGAAGCCATTGCCGATTTTGATAAGGCAATTGTATTGGATTCAAATTACGTTATTGCTTACAATAATCGTGGTATGGCCAAAGCTGAACTTAAGAGATTTGAGGAAGCTATTGAAGATTACGACAAAGTGATTGAATTAAATGCGGAACATGATAATGCTTTTTTTAACAGGGGATTAGCAAAGTCAAGTATCGGAATGTATGAAGCAGCAATTGAGGATTATGACAGAGCTATCGAATTAAATCCGGAATATACGAAAGCATATCACAACAGGGGCCTCGCAAAAGCCAACTTGAAAATGCATGAAGAAGCCATAATTGACTACAGCAAGGCCATTGAACTTAATGACCAGTACGTAAAAGCATTCAACAACCGGGGTATATCAAAAGCTGAACTCAAATTATATGAGGAGGCCATTCTTGATTATAACGAAGCCATAAAGATAGATGCGACAAACTCAGGTGCCTATTATAACCGTGGACTCGCTAAAGCAGCTATTGAGCAATTTGACGAATCCATTAAAGATTTTGACAAATCAATCCAGTTAAATCCTGAATATGGTTCTGAAATAGGAGGGAGTGAAACAACCGCAAGTGAAGTAGATAAAGATACGGATAGCGAAGATAAGAAGCCGGTAGCGGCTGATAAGATCGATTATTATTTAAGAGGAAAAACCAAGGCCGATCTTGGAATGCATGAAAGCGCCATTAAAGATTTTACCAAAGCCATCCAACTGGATGGTGAAAATGAAAAAGCTTTTTATCAACGTGGATTGGCATACTTGAAACTGAAAAATGAAGCAGAAGCCCTGACAGATTTTAAAACAGCTATTACCTTGGATCCTGATTTTGAGGAAGCCTTAAATGAAATTATTTTACTCGAAAGCAGTCTGGAAGAGGGGGAGGAGGAAACTTCTTCCTCTAAAGATGAAATAACTGAAAATAAAGAAAATAAGAAAAAATAACATTTCTACTAGTTCATTTTCTTACATAGTTTAAATAAAGAATTACCTTTGCATCCTTTGAGTTCTCAAAGGAGTAACACTATTAACTTAAATATTAAAACATGAAAAGAATTTTGTTCATCATTGTATTGGCAGTGTCAGTTGGGTTTTTAAGCTCCTGTCAGGATCAGTCTGAATTTCCGGGCTATAAAAAAACGGCAACGGGCCTTTATTACAAATTTTACACGGATGTAGACGATACATTATATCCAAAAGTTGGCGATTTTGTGGATGTCGACATGATTTATGCCACTGAAGATACCGTAATGTTCGACAGCAGGGATTTACCTAAACCCATGCAAATGCCTATGGTCGAATCCGTGCATGCTGGCGATATATATGAAGGTATGGCACTTATGAATATTGGAGACAGTGCTACATTCATTTGTAATGCGGATTCTGTCTTAACAAAACTATTCCGTTTCAGGTCGATTCCTCCAGAATTGGATTCTGTAGAAAACATTTATTTCCATGTGAAAATGAAAGACATCATGTCGAAAGAAGCCATGGATGCCAAGCGTGATGCTGAAATGAAGAAAATGGAAAGTGAAGAATTGGAGCTACGGAGTGCCTATTTATTAGAGAATTATCCTGATGCTGAACCCTCCGAGAGTGGATTATTCTTCATTAGTGAAAAGAAAGGCACTGGAAGCAAACCTGAAACTGGTCAGAAAGTAAAAGTTCATTATACAGGAATGTTTCTGGATGGTACCAAATTTGACAGTTCAGTGGACAGGGGACAGCCCTTTGAATTTACACTAGGTCAAAAACAGGTTATTAGTGGATGGGATGAAGGTATCGCGATGATGAGAAAAGGTGGCAAAGCCATTTTGGTAATTCCTTCTGATATTGCCTACGGCCCTTCCGGAAGGGGAAGCATTCCTCCATTCTCAACACTCGTTTTCGAAGTTGAGTTGATAGATTTTGAATAAGGAAACAAAAGAAATTATTGAGGCCAAATCTGATTTCAGGTTTGGCTTTTTTTAGTTGTACCTGCCGGTATCTGCCTTGTATATTTTCCAGAATTTATCAAATTTAAGTTCATGCGACTTGCATACTTTTTTATTCTGTAATTCTATTACAATGCGGAATGAATTCAATTCACTCATCTTGGAGTTTATGATATTCTTTAGCTTATCGTAAGCATATTTAGCTTCGAATGTATTATTCTTATCAATTTTATGAGGAAAAATAAGTGCGTCAACTATTTCGTTGGATAAAATATATTCGAATGCCCGTTTTGACGAGATCAACTCAAATTTAATCTGATCTGCGACAATATTTTTTTTTGCATAAATCCGGATGATAAACTCATCAATTTTTCTTTCCTTTTTAGCGATAAGCACACTAAGTGAAAGTTCAGGATATTCTTGGTGAGATAATCTTAAAAAGTGCGTATTTGAGCTTAATTGCCAGATAATGACACCAATGATAAGAATTAAAAAAACGATAATATATGCTATCAT
>PKSW01000039.1:1940-3700 GCA_002869465.1 Marinilabiliales bacterium | reverse complement strand
GGCATTGATTACACATACCGTGATGCCCATGACGCTGAAAAGGGCAGGGCCTGTGTTGAGTTCTGGTTGGGGCAGGCAGCAGCCAGGGGCATCAAGATTGGAATGCCGAAAACAACGGCTTTGATGGATGCCATTTATTCACAGCAGCAACGGTTGTATGGATATGACACCAGGCTGGTTGATGTGTCTGCTGACAATGGCCTGGTTGAAGTCAGTTTTTCTGAAATTGAAAAAAAGCAGCTGCCAACAGCTGATGAAATAGAGCAGAGATATTGCCACAAAAAACACCCGAATGCTTTGGTGGAAGGTGACACCCATGCCTGAAGTTCACAACAGCAACCCCCTTGGTTTTGGCATTTCGCCTTTTTACCTGGTGCCCATTGAACGGGTAACCAACGGGGTGCCAATTATCGACACAAACCACGCACAGATTCACGCAGGCAACGCTTTTTCATTTGCCAAGCATCAAAGCCTGGCAGCTGGTGCATCACTTGATGTGACCTTTGAAGTGCCTGCTGGTGCTTATGTTCATTTTCAAGCGTTTGATGTGGTGTCAGATGGCCTGAATGAACTGACTGTGAAGCTTTACGAGGGAACCACCCTGAATGCAACACCTGGTGGCACTGCCATCACCCCTGTCAACCGGCACAGGGTTGGAACCCCTGAAAGCAGTGTGCTGACAGTCAAGCATGGGGCAACAATTGACGCTGATGGTACTGAACTTGATGAAATGTTTTTGCCAAAGGTGTCATCAGGGGCAGTCAAAAACATGGCCACAAAGGGTGATTCAATCGAGTGGATTTTAAAACCTGAAGAAGTTTACCTGTTGAGACTTGAGAACACAGGCACAACAACAGCCCTGGTGGCTGTTGTCAGGCCCTTTTGGTATGAAGAAGGTGGTGCATGATGGCAATCAAAATGGTTTCCCCTTTCAAGAGCTTCAAGCCTGGTCAGATCATTACACCTGAAGATGACCTGGCCACCTGGCTTGTCAGTCGAAAATATGCGGTTGTTGTTAAGGCAGCAGCCCCTGGTGCTGAGAAGAAAACCAAGGCCCCTGCAAAGCGGGGCAGAAAAAAGGCTGACCAGTGAGTTTTACAGCCAGCCAGGTGGCATCAATTATGTCAAGCCAGGCCAACGCAACAGCCAAGATTGGCACTGATGCAGTCAGTGTTGTTTTCAGAAAAGGCTTTGCCCTGGTTGGCACTGGCCTTGGTGACCAGGTTGAAGCAGAACTGATTAGCCTGGTTTTGCCGACAGAAACAACCGGCAATTTTACCGGATTTTTAGGGCTTGAAAACCCTGTGTGCCATGAAACGGCTGTTGAATGCGGGGGTGAAAATTTCATTATTGACGGCATCAACCATTCTGACCCCTGTGAAGGGTTCACCAGGTTGTTTTTGGTCGAGGGTTAAAGATGACTGAGCCTTGTGTGCAAGATGGAAATATCAAGCAGTTGCGGCTTGAATTTCAGGCTGCTTTTTCTGATGTGCGAGATGACCAGAAAAGAATCATTGAATTGCTTGAAGGGCTTGCCAGGCATGACGAGCGCATGAGGGCACTGGCTGACAGGATTCATGATGTTCAAAAGTCAGTCAATGCCCTGTTTGATCGGGTCAGAATTGTTGAAGCTGCACCAGGCAGGGTGGCTGGCAAAGTCTGGTGGTTGATTTTCGGTGGTGGCACCAGCCTGGTCAGTGCTGTTGTTGCGTCTTTGATTGTTTGGGGAATCACCCATGCTTGAATTTGACAAAGCTTTC
>PKSW01000039.1:0-1931 GCA_002869465.1 Marinilabiliales bacterium | reverse complement strand
GGGATTTATTCAAAAAACCATATTGACCGTGGTGGTGAAACCTTCAACGGCATTTCAAGGGTTCACCATCCAGATTGGCCAGGTTGGGCCAGTGTTGATGGTTGGCTGCAACGTGGTCACAGGCCAGAAACCCTGGCTGAAAATAAGTTTTTAATGGGGCTTGTGCGTACTTTTTACAAGTCAACATTTTGGGAAAGTCTTTTGTGTGATGACTTGCCAGCATCTATTGCTTCTGAGTTGTTTGATTCAGCGGTGAATTGTGGTCAAGGCACTGCTGCCAGGTGGCTGCAAAAGTCTGTCAACCTGTTTGCGGCAACAGACATTCTGAAAGTTGATGGTGTCATTGGTGAAAAGACACTGACAAAGCTTTTGGTGCAGGTTGAAAACTTTGGCCAGGGTCACATCCTGGTGGCCATGAACGGGTTTCAATTCATGCACTATTTGAAAATTGTTGAAGGTGACAAAACACAAAAAGCGTTCATCAGGGGCTGGTTGATGAATCGGGTGGCTTTTGGGGGTGTGGCATGATGCAAAACTTTTTCATCAAGCGGTTTCTTTCCTGGTTGGCTGGAAACCTTGACGGGTACAAAACGATTATTGGCGGCCTTGGGTTGGTTGCAACAGGGCTGGTTGGTTTTGCCGGTCAAATGTTTCCAGGCCAGGGCCTGCCAGAAATGGGGATTGATGACAGCCTGGCTGCACTGTCAGCAGGGTTTGTTGCCCTTGGCATTGGCGGAAAGCTGGAAAAGGCCAGGTGTGCTGATATTCAAAAAAACATGGGCAGTTGATGTTGACCAGATTGCCTTGAAAGCAATCAGAAAGTTGAGGGCAAAGAACATGACATTTTGGCAAAGGGTCAAGTTTGTATCATCAAACATTTTCAGTTTTCTGGCCCCTTTCATTGCTGTGTTTCTGTCAAGCATCGGGCCTGTTCTGTCCAAAGCGGCACTGAATGCAGCCGTGATTGTCGAGGCTGAATTAAAAGGCCAGGGTTCTGACATAAAGCGGGGTGCAGCTTTCCGGTTGATTGCTGCTGACCTGAAAAACCAGGGCATCACCCTTGGTGTTGGTGTGACTGTTCAGATGATAAATTCAGCCATTGAAGCAGCTGTTGCAAAGCTGAATGCTGAGATGGAAAAGCAGGGCAGCTGATGGCATCGACAAGGGAAACAATCATTGCAGCCTTTGAACAGATCATTGCCAGCACTGGCTATGACTTTTTAACAAGGCTTTCAAGGCCATTGGAAGATTTAACATCAACACCTTTTGTTGTTGTTGAACCAGGGTCTGATGCCATTGGAGTCATTGCGGCTGGCTATTTGGGGCACAGGTTTGAAATTTCGGTGCATATTTATGGGTTCAGTGCAGATGATGCCGACACAGGGCTTGAAGGTGTGCTGACTGCCCTTAGTGNAACAAGGCATGGAAGTCACAGCCATTGCAGAAGAAGTTTTTGCTGCAAAAAAAGTCATTCATGCCAGGTCATTGACTGTTGCTTTGGAATATCAAACGAACTTGTGGGGTTTCTGATGAAAGTGAAGATGCTGAAAAAATATGTGGTGAACGGAAAGCCTGAAAGCAAAGGGGCTGTTGTTGACTTGCCTGACAGCCTGGCAGCAGCCCTGATTGAAAACAAGGCGGCAAAAATTGAAACAACAACCAAAAGAGTGAAGGAGTAAAAAGCCATGCCGAATGCAAAGAATGCTTTGACCTATCTTGAAAGCGGAAGAACCCTGGTTGATTTCACTGCCATGACTGACAGCGGTGACAGCACTGTTTTCACGGTGTCTGACTTGATTTTTTCTGGCAAGTCAGGTTTTGAACCTGACGTAAGGCCAAATGGTGTGGTTTCCGGTTCTGACCTGGTGACCACCCATGCCACCAATGACACTGTGACCATTGCTGCTTTCACTGCATACAGCCAGGTCAAC
>PKSW01000303.1 GCA_002869465.1 Marinilabiliales bacterium | reverse complement strand
GGTTTTTCTTTGGCTAACCTGGATGCTATTGCCGTGAGCATGGGCCCTGGATCCTACACGGGTTTGCGCATTGGCGTTTCCACAGCGAAAGGGTTTTGCTATGCCCTTGACAAACCTTTGATAGCCATTGATACATTGAAAGCAATGGCTGCCGGTATGATCGCCCTGATTAAAGATGATCCGTTTCTTGTATGCCCGATGATTGATGCCCGCCGGATGGAGGTATATGCAGCTATTTACGATCAACAATTAGAGTGCATCCGTCAAACAGAAGCCTGCATCATAGATTCAGATTCTTTTCATGATTTGTTAAATGACCATCAAATTTGTTTTGGTGGTGATGGCGCTGCGAAATGTGAAGACGTATTAGGCCATTATAGCAAGGCGACTTTCATGGCATCTTTTCATCCTTCTGCACGATATATGGCAGCCTTATCCGATAAGAAATTCAGAGCCAACCAATTTGAAGATGTGGCGTATTTTGAGCCTTATTACCTGAAAGATTTTATAGCCGGAATACCCAAAGTGAAGGGCTTAAAAAATTAACATCCAAAAAAAGCAAGTCAATAAACCATAAAGGATCATCAACTTGCTCATCGTTTTTTAAAATAATCGTCTATTTATTTATCAAGATGCACATCCAATTGCGGGAAAGGGATGCTCAATCCGTTTTTATCGGCCTGCTTATAGAATTTCTCATTCATGCTGAAAAATACCGTCCAATAGTCAGCAGCATTCACCCAAGCTCTGACGGTTATGTTAACTGAGCTGTCAGCCATTTCGCCTAAAGCAACAAAAGGTGCAGGGTCTTTTAATACTTTTTCTTCGGTTTTCAACAAATCAAGAATCAATGATTTGGCTTTATCATAATCATCTCCATAGGCAATACCGAAGTTCCAGTCAACCCGGCGGTTTTCCTGCGAACTGAAATTTGTAAGAGAACCTGTTGAAAGCGGGCCATTTGGAATAATAATGGTTTTGTTATCTGGTGTTAACAATATGGTAATAAAAATCTGAATTTCAGTAACTGTACCTAAATACCCCTGTGCATCAATAAAATCACCCACTTTAAAAGGTTTAAAGATGAGGATCATTACACCGCCTGCAAAATTTTGCAAGGTTCCCGACAAAGCCAAACCCACGGCCAGACCTGCCGCACCCAAAATGGCAATAAACGAGGTCATTTGTATGCCAACCATCGTTAACACACTGATCACCAGCATCACTTTCAGCAGGATACTGATCATGCTGAGCAGGAATGGTTTTAACGATTCGTCCATATTCCTTTTGTTCATAGTTCTTTTAATGCCTTTCATAATGGCTTTGATCACCCAAAGGCCCACGACCAGAACGACAACTGCTCCAATAATTTTTAATCCGTATTGTGTCGCCAAACCACTTAGCCAAATTAGAATTTCTTGTGTTTTTTCCATAGTTCGATAATGTTTATTAATTTTTAAAAAGATGTAAAGCCTATATTATTAGATTGAAAATAATTTAGATGCCCAATGAGATACCAAGGCCTTTTGCTGTTTTCACCAATGAATTATCGCTTGTAACCAGGTTGGGGGTAGCGATGGCCTCTTTTAAAGGTACGGCCACAAAATTGGGATGACGATACGCCACCATTTTCCCAAAATTCTGATTCAGCACCATTTCAAAAGCCCTCACACCAAATTGTGCCGAAAGTACCCTGTCGTAAGCAATGGGCACGCCTCCTCTTTGGAGGTGTCCAAGCACCGTTTCTCGCATATCATGTTGAAATCCAATTTCCTGTAACTCTTTTATCAATTGAGCCGCAATACCTCCAAGCCTTTTATTTTTGTAGCCTACTTCTTTATTTTCCTGGTAGATCATATGCCCCCCCTGGATATATGCTCCTTCTGAAACCACTACGACTGCAAAGCCACGACCATGATGAAATCTTTTTTCGAGAGCTTCTTTAACTTTATAAATGTCATAGGGGAATTCGGGTATCAGGCACACCTCGGCGCCACCGGCAACGGCAGCATTTAAGGCAATCCAACCCGCATTTCTTCCCATCACTTCAAGCATAAATACACGGTTATGGCTTGCTGCTGTAGTTACCAGTTTGTCAACAGATTCTGTGGCTATTTGCACGGCCGTCTGAAAACCAAAAGTAGTATCGGTAGATGACAGGTCATTATCAATTGTTTTGGGTACCCCGATGATATTCAATCCCTTTTCATATAATTTCTGGGAAATCTCCTGGGAGCCATCACCACCGATATTGATCACCGCATCGATGTTCATGTATTTCAACTTCCTGATCATCTCATCCGAACGATCAACTGCTGTCCAACTACCGTCTTTTTCCTTTACCGGCCACGAGAAAGGACCGCCCTTATTGGTGGTTTCGATAATGGTCCCGCCCTGAAAGTGAATCCCTGACACCATTTTATTGTCCAGCACCACAATTTCTGTGGGTTCACGCAAGATTCCATTAAACGCCTGAATGCTACCAAGCACTTCCCAATCGTCTTCCTGCGAAGCCCTGTGTACTATTGCTCTGATAACAGCATTAAGTCCCGGGCAATCACCTCCTCCGGTTGCAATTAAAAGTCTTTTCATATTCTATTAAACAATTGAGCGCCAAAAATAATCAAACAACTTGAATTCAAGGTATTGCTTTTAAAATTAATGGTATTCTCGCGCAATCATTTATTTTTTGCCATCTACTTATCTTTATTTACTTTCGTTAAATATTTTAATCCAGATATTTTATTTATTTGTCAACCAATTTTAAAATCATGAAAAAAATATTACTTATGGCCGTATTAGTTGCAATATTCTTTAGTTGCAAAAACCCAGTGAACAAAACAGAATCACAAGAAGAGTTGATTGACACAACGTTTATTGAAAATGTTGAAAAAAAAGCTGAAGAGGTTAAGAAAAAAGCTGATGATCTCAATAAAGACCTGGATGAACTAATCAAAGAATTATAACACCTAAAAAAAAAGAATAATGAAGACCATTTTAATAATTTTATTTGCCTTAGTCTGTTCAGTTGTCAATCCTGTTTCTTTAACTGCACAGCAAACTACAGAAAAGTCAAAATCAGAGGATGTTTCCAGTAAAAGCAAATTGAAAACCAAAGAAGTTGAAAAGGAACAAGACTCCCGTATACAGGCTAAAAAAGAAATAAATAAAGAAGTAAGCAAAACAAAAACTACCTCAAAACAGTATCCAGAGTCATCTGCTAATGAAACCAAAAGTAAAACTGTCAAAATTGGTGATGATCAAAAAGTTACTGTTGGTAATGAAAAAGTTAAAAAGGAGAGCAGGGAAATGACCGAAACTTCTGAAAAGGAGTATCAAAAAGGTCATGAATATGATAAAAACAAAGATGAGTCAATAAATCCCCAACTTGGATACGCGAAATCTGAAGCAGTAAAAAGAAGAATTGAAAGTTCGCAAAAAGAAATTAAATCAGCAAACAGTAGCCTTAAACAAGCTGAAGGAAAGATAGCATATGTGCGTAAGAAAACACAAGAAGCTTTTAACGAAAAAAGCATTTCTGAAGAAGAATATAAAGCCAGGATGTCAAAATTGGATGCATACGAAAAACAAATGCTAAAGCTAGAAAATGAAAATGTAGAAATTAGCAATGAAATCCTTTATAAAATTGAAGAAAAAGAAGCTGGTGTTGAAGAGGCTTATATTCAGAAGAAAATAAGTGAAGAAGAATATAAAGCTAAGAAAAAAGAACTTGAAGAAATTCGACTGGACAATAAAAAAGAATTTAAAAACAAGCCAACATCATAGCCTTCCTGAAAAGAACTAACAAAAAGGCTTGTCGGAATTGACAAGCCTTTTTTAATTCATTTATGGAACAACAAAAGAGACTATGTTTGGTGAGTTGGGACTCAGGTTTGGAATGATCAATTCACCCGTTATAGGATCATCATAACTATTGTTCCAGTATGATTCGCCATATATTTTAAGGTAGACGGTTGCTCCGGTAGCAAATCCTTCATCAATTAATTCTTCTTTGGTAATTGGCAATTCGAATGCATTTCCAACAATTTGATAAGGTTCACTGTAATAAGTATAGTTTGCACTACTTACATTTTCGTCTGTACTATAAAAAATTCTAACATATTTAGGCGCATCCGCAGTTCCCTCGGGATCAATCGAACCAGTATAATCAATCGAACCATTGGAAATATGAACTTCAAAATCAGTTATTGCCAAATCGGATACCTGACCCAATTTTATTGTTTCGGTAATATTATATGCACCACCTGATTCAGTTAAAGTAGCGTTAAAAAATTTATATGTGCCGTAACCATCCTTGGAGAAAATCAAAGTATATGTTCCAAACGGTACATTCCCGATCGTAAAATTTCCATCAGAATTTGTTTGAGCAAATATTTCGGGAGAGGTTCCTTCCAGTAAAACTTTCATACCACTGTTTTCAACACTTGTGGTTCCATCATCAAATAAAGAAACAGTGCCTGTTATACTACTTGTTGTTTCCTTTTTACATGCAAATAAACAAAGCACTGCAAACATAAATATTAAACTTTTTATTTTCATAAGTATTTTTTTTCTGATTGTTAAGCAATGCTCTTTTGGTTAAAAAAAACACCCGCCATGAATCTACATTTTTAATTATTCTTAATACGAAAAGTGCAAACTTTTATTGTGATCCATTTTAAGGATTTTTTTTGAAGCTAAAGATACTATTGCTTATAACGAATCATAGTAAATGTTATATTTTATTTATTCGAAAATTCCTTTATTTTAGCTGTGTACTATTTTTCAATACCGCCAATAGATGAAATTTCTCTCATTCCTCATTAAAATAATACTGATTATCATTTGGGCTTTTTTGTTGTTTTATGTGGGAAAAGCTCTTGGAATTTCGTTTTCACCTGAAGAAGTTTCAGGCACCCGAAGCATGTTTCGACTCATTATGGGCGTTTTGATTCTGGTAGGCGCCTACTTTATCTTAAAAATTGATTTATTTAAAAAAACCAGAAAGTAAATTTTTAATAACTTTAAAATATCTTAAATCTTTTTAGTGTATGATATGATACACGGCAGTTTTAATATTCTTTGTTTTGTCTTAATTAGACTTTTTTAAAGATTACAGTACCCTAATATCTAATTTGAAATCACTCTGAATAAATCATGTTTTCGTGAACATTTTTTTAGAATTTTTTAATTAGTTTATATATCTTTACCGTTGAAAACGAAATAATTGCAACCATAATTTCAAAATCTTATTTATGAAAAAAAATCATTTGTCAATTTTAATTTTGCTTATTGCTGCCGTTGCGGTAATAGCAAGCAGTTGTAACATGGAAAAGAAACCAGAAAAAGCCCAACAGATTCCATTAGAGGATTTCTTTAAAAATACGGAGAAAACAGCCTACCAGATTTCTCCCGATGGTAATTATTATTCATACCTGGCACCTTACGAATCCAGGTTAAATGTGTTTGTCCAAGAGAGAGGCAAAGAAGAAGCCATGCGCATCACCAGTGAAACAGATCGTGATATTGCTGGTTATTTCTGGCCTAATAACGAACAAATCCTATATCTGAAAGATGATGGAGGAAATGAAAACTACAAACTTTACGGAGCCAATATTGACGGCTCAGAGGTAGTTTGCTTTACTGATTTCGAAGACGTAAGAACACAGATTACCGAAACTTTGCCTGATATTGAAGACGAGGTTATCATTGAGATGAACAAAAGAAATCCACAGGTATTTGACCCATACCGCCTGAACATAAAAACCGGCGAAATGGAAATGCTGGCTGAAAACCCAGGTAATATCCAGGGCTGGATGTTTGACCATGATGGCAAACTCCGGGTAGCAGCAGCTATAACCGATGGTGTTAATGTCACACTCATGTATCGTGAAACGGAACAAGATGAATGGAGTGAAGTGCTGACCACCAGCTTTAAGGATGAACTGGCTCCAAGATTTTTTGATTTCGACAACAAAAATGTAATCGCCACATCCAATCTCGGCAGAGATAAAAGTGCTGTTGTTGTATTTGATATTGCCAATGGTGAAGAATTAGAAGAGCTATACAGCCACCCGGATTACGATGTACAGGGTGTTAATTTCTCCAGAAAAGACAAGAAGCTGACTTCAGCTTCCTATACTTCATGGAAACGGGAAAGACATTTCTTTGATGAGGATACTAAAAAATTATTTGAACGGATTGAACAGGACTTGGGCGACTATGAAATAGCCATCACAGGCATGAACAAAGCAGAAGACGTATTCATTATCCGCACTTACAGCGACAAATCTCTTGGTGCATATTATATTTATGATCAGAATACGGATGTGCTTGAAAAAATTACGGATGTAAGCCCATGGATTGATGAGAATGAAATGGCAAATGTATATCCCATCCAGTATGAATCACGCGATGGGATGACCATCAATGGTTATTTAACATTACCCAAAGGCTATACGATGGAAACTGCTAAAAACCTTCCGGTTGTAGTGAATCCGCATGGTGGTCCATGGGCACGTGATGGCTGGGGGTTCAATCCTGAAATCCAGTTTTTGGCCAACCGCGGATATGCTGTGCTTCAAATGAATTTCAGGGGATCAACTGGTTATGGAAAAGCATTTTGGGAAGCTTCGTTTAAAAAATGGGGCCGCGAAATGCAGGACGATATCACGGATGGTACTCTTTGGCTAATTGACAAAGGCATTGCCGACCCGGAGAGAATTGCCATTTATGGCGGAAGCTACGGTGGTTATGCTACTTTAATGGGACTTGTTAAAGAACCTGAATTATATGCTGCAGGCGTTGATTACGTGGGCGTTTCCAATATGTTCACTTTTATGAAAACCATTCCGCCATACTGGAAGCCCATGCTCGACATGATGTATGAAATGGCCGGAGATCCGGTTAAAGATAGTGTGATGCTAAGAGAAGTATCACCCGTTTACCAAGTGGATAAAATTGTGGCACCTTTATTTATCGCTCAGGGAAGAAACGATCCAAGGGTAAATGTGGACGAATCAGACCAAATGGTAGAAGCCATGAAAGCACGCGGTGTGGAAGTGGAATACCTTGTAAAAGATAATGAAGGACATGGATTCAGAAATGAAGAGAACCGGTTTGAGTTTTACAGGGCCATGGAAAACTTCCTAAACCAACAAATTGGTGATACCGAATAAACATTCATAAAAAAAGCCCCGATCGGGGCTTTTTTTTATTTCATTTCGTAAATTCGCTCTATCGAGCTACACCCATTTCATCCAGTATAAAACCGGCGTTTGCGAACTTCTCTGTTATGAACATTACATATCGGATATCAACCGAAATGGTTCTCTGCAATTCATAATCGTATTGCCAATCGCTAATCATAGCTTCGTAATTGCCATCAAATGCCACACCTATCAATTCACCTTTGGCATTCATTACCGGGCTGCCGCTGTTACCCCCGGTTATATCACACTGATGCAAAAAGGCTACGGGAACATCATTCAATTCAGGATCAACCCAATTTCCATAATCTTTTTCATAGGCCAACTCCAGCAATTTCGCAGGTGCATCAAAGGGTTCAATTCCCGTATTTTTTTGAACAACCCCGTTAAGCGTGGTAAAAGGTTTATACCAAACAGCATCAGTAGGTGAATAGCCTTTTACCGGTCCTGCAGTAAACCGCATTGTGCTGTTTGCATCAGGATACATATTTGAACCCTGCCACTCATACAGTGCATCAATATATTGTTTCCGGAGTTCGGTTACATTGGCTGCAAAACTTTCATAAACCTCCCTGTTTTTCTCGGTGAGCGGATAAATGTTTACAGCTATTTCAATGAAAGGATCATTTAAAGCCACAATCTCATCGGGCGACATTACAAACAGCGATTTGGAAAACTCCAGATCATTTAATTTTGAGGTATTGTAGGCATTTTCAACAAAATCTTCGATGGTTATTGAAGGGTCATCAAAAATATATTCCAAACCTTCAATCCTTTGCCCGGCCGGTAATTCATTGACCATTTTAAGTGCCCGGATCATCATGGCTTTATCAACAGGTTCAAAGTAACCCATATATTGGTATTGCAGCGCATCAATTGTCTGCTGAACGGCGTCTTCATCGTAACCAGGTCTCCTTTCATTTTTGGGCTTTTCCATTTCCATAGCAATGCCATATGCCATATCAGCTATTCCTAGTTGTGTACCAGATAATCCTTGCAATAATCCCAGCACATCATCTCTTTCCCTGGTTTTATTAATGATGGCATACTGCGCTTTAATATCTTTAAGGACATTGCCATACTTAGCTTTAGTTTCAGGGTCACTATTTACCCAATCCATAAATTCCTCTTCAAAATCGAGTTTCTTCTGGACATAATTTGTATTGGTCATGCCATCTACTTTTCCCTGGAAATTCTTCTGTGCATTTGCCAGTCCTGCTCTCAGTCCGGCAACCTTTATCTTTCCTTCAGGATCATTCTCAGTCAGATCATCCATGATATTGATGATTTCTGAAAAGTTTTTTACGGAAAACGGATAGTTGTAATTCAAATTCCAGGCTGCCGAATTAGAAGTCCTGTAGCGTGTGGTTGCTCCCGGATAGCCCATGATGAAGGTTAGGTCTTTATTTTTCAGGTCATCCGTTGCTACTTTCAACCAAACTATTGGCTTATATGGCACATTATCCGTGCTATATTCTGCTCCATCCCCATCAGGAGAAACATAAACACGCAGGAATGAGAAATCGCCGGTATGGCGCGGCCACATCCAGTTATCAATATCTCCGCCATATTTTCCAATGGATCCCGGAGGTGCATAAACAATCCGAATATCCTTGAACACCTTGTATACAAATTGAATATATTGTTTACCGTTGTACATTTCTGCAATACGGACATCCACATCCCCTTTTTTCTTCTCAATGGCTTCGGTCATTTTCGCCATCTTTTCATTGATGGCTCGGTCTTTTTTCGTAGGGTCGGTCAAATTTTTTGTAGCTTTCAGCACTTCATCTGTTACATCTTTCATTTCCAGTAATAACCGGGCTTCGTAACCAGGTGCCTGAATTTCATCTGAGCGGTTTCTTGCCAGAAAACCGTTAGTCAGGTAATCACTTTCGGCAGATGATGCGCGCTGCAAAGCTCCAAATGCCACATGGTGATTGGTAATGATCAAACCCTCTGAGGATACAAAGGATGCTGACCCCCCACCTAACTGGAGAATTGCATTGTACAATGAGGGTTTCTCCGGATTGTAAATGTCACTGGTTTCGATCTGAAGTCCTTTTTCCTTTAAATTCAGATCATCGATTTGGTTCAATAACCACATTCCTTCCTGCGCAAATGAAATAGTTGCAATAAGTAAGGAAATGAGTAATGATAATACATACTTTTTCATAGGTACCTCCTATTTTAATTAATTAATATTGAGTTTAATACTATATGTTGGTTATATTATTCATATTTAATGGCGTCCACCGGAGTACTTGAAGCTGCCCTAACCACATGAAAGCTGATCGTTGCCAGGCCTACAATCAATGCGGATAATCCGGCCAGAAGTATAGTGGTCCATTGCACATCTACATAATATATAAAACTTGATTCGAGCCAAACCGTTAATCTCCAGTAAGCTATCGGAATAGCGATGATGAATGCAACGATGATGATCCAGAAAAACTCCTTATACAACAGGAGTATAATATCTCCCAAGGTGGCACCATTCACTTTTCTGATCCCAATTTCTCTTGTTCGTTGTTCGGTAGTAAACGATGAAAGTCCGAACAAACCCAAAAGAGCAATAAATACGGTTATAACAGTTATTACGATGAATATGGTTGTGATTTTTTCCTCGCCTTCGTACATTTCTTCCTGTATTTGGGATAATAACTTGTAATCGAATGGTCGTTTTGCATTGTAATCTGTCCAACTCTGTTCGATATGAG